>NZ_DALZDK010000012.1:83653-117025 GCF_031978665.1 Niallia sp.
CAAGTGACATTAAACTACCTAAAACATGGGGATGTTCAATGGTGACAAATTTCTTCGGATAGTTCACCTCTAGCAAGGAAAGATTAAAATCCTCTTTCGTAACGTCATAATAATCGGGATAGAGGATAGCTCGTTTTCTTTCAGTTTGTTCATGCCCGCCAAAAAAAGCATATTTCACCTCACGATGATCCCCAATAATCAAACTTAGTACCTTTTGTTCCCGTGGGTCCAAAAAATCGGTTAATTTCGGGGCATATGTATTTTCGACATAGCTTCGCCAATTTTCTACTTGATCGATAAATTCCCTTTCTTCTGGGCGAAAGTGTTGATAGATTGACATTGTTATTACTCCCCTTTTTTTGCATAGAAAAAGGGCTGCTATAGCCCCTTAAATTTTTTATATAAACCACATTCCTAATTGTTGAATTCCCATTCCAGCAAGATTTAATACAAAGATAGCAACAATTGGTGAAATATCTAGCATACCAATTGGCGGAATAAACTTTCTGAATACTTCTAAATATGGCTCACAGACTCTTGCAAGAAAAACACCGATAGATGTTTCACGAGCACTCGGAATCCAAGACATTAGAATGTAAATAATTAATGCATAGGAGTAATACTGTAATAATTTAGCTAACACTACAATTATAAACGTCATTCGTTGTTACCACCTCGTATTTTCGTATTCTGCATCTTGCAGGATTTGTGAAATATTTCCTGAAACTTCCACATTATCTGGTGTGCATAGGAATATATCAGTGCCAATTTTTTGGATATCTCCACCAATTGCATATACCGTTCCACTTAAGAAATCAACAATGCGTTTGCCTTGGTCCTTTTCAATGCGCTGTAAATTCACTACTACCGCCCGACGATTTTTCAACTGATCAGCGATATCCTGTGCCTCTGCGTAAACACGTGGTTCAACTAAAAATACTTTTGATGATTTTTGAATACTTTGCAGACTTACAACGTTTTGATTAGTATTTTTAGGCTGTTGAACATGCTGTGTGTGCTGAACTGGTTGTTTATAATTTCGAACAGGCTCGCTTGGCTCTTCTTGATATCTTTCTTGGTGCTCTTCTTCGTAATCTTCATCTTCTAAAAAAAAGAAAGTTTTTATTTTTGATTTTATACTCATTTCACTTGCCTCCTATTTCTCGCTTCCTACTAAAGCAGTTCCAATTCTTATCATCGTTGCTCCCTCTTCGATCGCAATGGAATAATCATTCGACATCCCCATAGAAAGCTCTGTGCATGGAGCATATGGTAATTGTAATCCTTTTACCTCTTCTTGAATGCTTTTTAATTTTTGAAAGCATTGACGAAGGAATGCTTTATCATCTGTAAATGGAGCCATCGTCATTAATCCTACAACCTGAACATTTGGATATTCGGATAACTGTTTGACAAAATTAACGACTTCCTCTGGCTCCATACCATGCTTTGATTCTTCTTTCGAAACATTAACCTGTACAAAACACTTTATGGTTCGATCCGCTCTTTTATGTATTTCTTTTGCTAAAGAAAGTCGATCCAATGAGTGAATATAGTCTACGTAATCTATAATACCTCTTACTTTTCTTGTCTGCAATGATCCAATAAAATGCCAAACTGGCTTGTCTTGAAGCACCTCATACTTTGCTAGTAAGCCTTCTTCGCGGTTTTCACCTAGATGAACAACTCCAGCATCCAACGCTTCTTGTGCTCGCTCTATTGTAACATACTTTGTCACAGCAATAACCGTTACCTCTTCTGGCTTCCGATTTACTTTTTCACATGCACTCGCAATTTCTTGCTTTATTACTTCCAGATTATCTTTCACTAACATTTTCGTTTCCTTCTTCCTCTCTCCATCCAATATAACTCATCATTCTTCCCGTTTTTCCCTTATCCCTTCTATGGGAGAAAAAATAAGCATCATCTTGATAGGTACAATAATTAGTTAGATGGATATTACTTTCCATCATTCCTGCTTCTAATAAAATCTGCTTATTTATTTCCTGTAAATTAAGACTGTATTGACCTGGAGAAACAGTCGCATAAGGCTTTTGCTTAAGATGCACCGCCTTCTCCACTTCGTTAATTACTCGGTCATCCACAATATAATGACGATCCGTAATGGAAGGTCCAATAACAGCAAGTATCTCTTCGGCGGGGATATTATGAGAGGCAAATACTTTCATCATTTCCCTGGCAATGCCTTTTACCGTTCCTTGCCAGCCTGCGTGAGCAATCCCAATTGCCTTTGTTGCTGGATGAATAAAGTATAGCGGAACACAATCAGCAAAACATAGAGTTAATAATATATTTTTTTCAAAAGTAAAGAAACCGTCTGTATCCTTCAAAGCACTTTCATAATCTTTAGCACCCATACCTATTTGAGCATTTGTTACTTCTTCAATATTGACTTTATGCGTTTGCTCTGCACCAATCCATCGTTCCAAAGGAATGGATAAATCTTGCGCTACCTGTTTGCGGTTTGCTATTACCGTTTCCTTTTGATCATTCACATGAAATGCCATATTCAAACTAGCATAATCGCCTTTACTATTCCCACCATTTTTTGTCGTGAAACCAGCTATTAAATTCGGAAACTGCTGCTCCCATAAATCAAGATTGAATAACTGTTTATTTCGTAAAGTAAAAGGTTCCATTATCTAACCCCATCTTTTTGTTTTAGTTTACCATATGGACCTATAATTGGTCACAGAAAAACATGATTTTCTTTGGAAATAAGGGTCCTTTTTATTAAAATTAGTGCAATTTCCTTTATTCTTATTCGAGAGCTCGACGGAACGGACTCTTACGCTGTTCCTCTGTTACCGTTTCAGCATTTGTAATGCAATTTTCGGGCACTGTTTGGGATTCTCTGTTACCTTTTCTACATTTACTAAGCATTTTCGGGCACTGATGAGGCTTCTCTGTTACCTTTTCTACATTCGAAATGCACTTTCGGGCACTGACTTTACCTTTTCCAAACTCCAAAAGCCATATGGTCATTTATGACCACCAAACTTCCTAAAAAACAATACCCACGGTTATTTTAGCTATATTGATAAAAATTAAGATTATTTTCATTCCAATAGAAAAGGCTAGACAATCATTAAAGTACATCTACTTTAAGAAGTCTAACCCGTTATTCCTATTTTAGCTTTGGATGTTTTTATTCATTTGTTTAATAGCAGCCTTTTCCAATCTTGAGACTTGTGCTTGTGAGATGCCGATTTCATCTGCAACTTCCATTTGTGTTTTTCCTTGGAAAAACCGCTTTCGTAAAATCAGCTTTTCACGATCATTTAATCGGCGCATTCCTTCTTTTAAAGCCAATTCTTCAACCCACTGTATATCCTTATTTTTTTCGTCACTTAATTGGTCCATTACATAAATCGGATCACCGCCGTCATTATATATTGGTTCAAAAAGAGACACTGGATCTTGAATGGCATCTAATGCAAAAACGATATCCTCATGTGGAATGTCTAACTCTTTGGCAATTTCCTCAGCTGTCGGTTCTTTTGATGTTTTATTCATCAACCGTTCTCTGACCTGTAATGCCTTATAAGCAATGTCTCTCAGAGATCTGGAAACCCTAATTGGATTATTATCGCGTAGATAACGGCGAATTTCCCCAATAATCATCGGGACAGCATAGGTGGAAAACTTAACGTTTTGACTTAAATCAAAATTATCGATAGATTTCATTAGACCAATACAACCCACTTGAAATAAGTCATCAACGAATTCTCCTCGATTATTAAATCGTTGAATTACACTTAATACGAGGCGGAGATTTCCATTTACGAGACTTTCTCTTGCGGATATATCTCCCTCATGCATTTGCTTGAAGAGTAATCTCATTTCTTCGTTTTTTAACACTGGAAGCTTTGATGTATCAACACCGCAAATTTCTACTTTATTTCGAGTCAATCTATTTCCCTCCTCACAGGAGCTGCTGTACAAAAAACAGTATCTCCTCGAGAAGGAAAAATATGCATCAGAAGAATTTTTGTTAAATTTCCAATTTACGCTAATTTCAAGTGGATATATATGGGACAAGGATTTAGATGCGAAAAATTTTTAGACCATTTTATTAAATTCTTTTTGAAGCCTCTTAATAATTCTTTTCTCTAATCGTGAAATATACGATTGAGAAATGCCAAGCATATCTGCTACATCTTTTTGTGTCTTTTCTTCGCCTGTACCTAAGCCAAATCGTAATTCCATGATTTGTTTTTCCCTTTTGGAAAGCTGATGTAATGCTTTCACCAATAGCTTTTTATCCACACTTGCATCTAAATCTTTCGTAATAATATCATCTTCTGTTCCCATAACATCTGATAAAAGAAGCTCATTGCCATCCCAATCAATGTTCAATGGTTCATCAAAAGAAACTTCTGAGCGAATTTTATTATTTCTTCGCAAATACATTAATATTTCATTTTCAATACATCTAGATGCATAGGTAGCAAGTTTAATCTTTTTCTCTGGATTAAACGTATTTACCGCCTTAATTAATCCAATCGTGCCAATACTAATTAAATCTTCAATGTTAATCCCCGTATTTTCAAATTTTCTCGCTATATAAACAACAAGGCGCAAATTTCTTTCAATTAGCATCGAGCGAGCTGCTTGATCTCCTTTTGGAAGCTTTTCCAAAAGCATTTCCTCTTCTTCTTTCGTTAACGGAGGAGGCAGTGCTTCACTTCCACCAATATAAAATACTTCGTCTGTTTTCAATCCAAGTTTTATCAGTAATTTGTTCCAATAATAAGATAAGCGAAGCTTCCATTTATTCATGTGCATTTCCTCCTTCTAAACGATGTTTTTCATGAGTATAGTATATTAACTAACCTTTTCTTCCACTGATTTTTTTCCTAGAAGCATTTTCGGGTGAACAATACAATCAAATGCATCCTCAGCAGATAAAACTTGGTTTGTAAACGAAATTAATCCTTTCTCCACAGCAATTGTTTCCTGGTCCTTTTTTAAAAGCAGGAGATCTGGTTTCACGGCAATGATTAACTGGTGATCCTTGCCGAACACCTTATATGGAATAATACGCATTTTGCTTTCCCATTCTGGAGCAATCGGATCACTTCCATAGATGATCTCTTCTGGCTGCTCCGTTAACCGAATAAACTCTGCTGGCATATTATTTGCAATATTTTTCAAGGAAACAAACATGACTGGAAGACGGGAGATGGGATCATATACTTGATTTCCACTATCCACCAATCCTTTGAGCGAAAATTCTTTTCCGCCTAGTTGAAAAGTGACCTCGATTATTTGCTCATATTGAATCTTCGTTACTTCTATTCCATCCACATTTCGGCGCGAAAAGTACCAAGCAATTGGAAATCCTAGCAGGACAAACAGCCAACTAATTGGATCACCAAATCCTTTCACACTGGCAAGCAGGACGGAAGAAGAAAGTTGAAAATCAAACTGTATAAAATAATGAGCACCTATTAACGTTCCGCCAATTAAAAATGTGGCTAAGTAAAAAATCATTAAAGCTTGAAAATAGGTACGAAATCGCTTATATCCAAATGCAGTTGCTACCATCACAATAGAAAATAAGAGTTTGGATACAGGATGACTAGTATAGGGACTAAAGGAAGTAATGGATAACAGTATAATTAAAGAACCAATAAATCCTCCAAGCAAAATTCTCCAATGAATAATTTTTTTCTTCAAAAGAATACCAGTTAAATATAGTAATAAACTGTCAAACAGAAAATTTAATAGCCATATTACATCTAAATAAATGGCCAAGCATGTAACTCCTCCTCTCCTTCATCGAAGCTTTGAAAAAGAATGATCTTTTCTATAATCATTTACAGTTGCGTGACAAGGATTCATAAGCATAAGTCCCCGCCATTAATGCAAATGAAAAATTTTCACTTTGTCAAAGTCCCCAAAGAAGTAAATCTTCTCTCTATTAATCTGTTACGAAAAAGTATAACGTACTTGTTCTTGAAATTCTGTCACTTTCTGTAATCAAAAAATCAGAAATTTTCTCTATTTCTAACGTTTTTTGTCACTATCTCTCCTTGTGAAGAAATTTTAAGTTCTAGCGAAATATTATCAGTTTTTTTACAAATTCTGAGGAATTTCAAATTGGAATTGTTGATAACGGTTGAAAGAAGAAAAAAATCAAAATAAGGGGTTTTCTAAATGGTGTTTGTTTTAATTAAAAAATTTCCGTAGCAACAAATTTTATGAAAAACTACATAAAAAAATCAAAAACCTCTCCATTATTGTATAAATAACAGAAAGGTTTTTGCTACAGAAGTAATTATCTTCTGCGGTTTCTATTTCTTAAGAAGGTTGGGATATCTAAAGTATCCTCTGTTTGTTGTACGTTTGTGCTTCTTGGCTGTTCTTTTTGAACATGTTGTTCTTCTCTTTTTACTTCTCTATTATTGACAGGATTGCTGTTTTGGCTTGTTGAATTATTAATATTTGGCTTTAATCCTCCAAATCCAGGTCTACCTGGCTGTGGTTGAGATAAATCTTGGTTAAAGCCTGTAGCAATAACAGTAACAATAATTTCATCTTTTAAATTATCATTGATAACAGAACCGAAAATCATGTTTACATCTTGATCAGAAGCTGATGCAACAATGTCTGCTGCTTCTTGAACTTCATACAAGCTTAAGTTCGATCCACCAGTGATATTCATTAGTACCCCTTGTGCTCCGTCAATAGAAGTTTCAAGAAGCGGGGAGGAAATAGCTTTTTTGGCTGCTTCCGCTGCACGATTTTCTCCAGCAGCAACCCCTATACCCATAAGTGCTGAACCTTTGTTCACCATAATGGTTTTCACATCAGCGAAGTCTAAGTTTATTAGACCTGGTGTTGCAATTAGGTCAGAGATACCTTGTACACCTTGACGTAATACATTATCTGCTTCTCTAAACGCTTCAAGCATCGGAGTTGATTTATCTACGATTTCAAGTAAGCGGTCGTTTGGAATCACGATTAACGTATCTACTGCATCTTTTAGCGCCGTAATACCACTGGCAGCATGAGTAGATCTTTTTCTTCCTTCAAAAGTGAATGGTCTTGTTACAACGCCGACTGTTAAAGCACCTAAGTCGTGAGCGATTTGAGCAATAACTGGTGCAGCACCTGTACCAGTTCCGCCACCCATTCCAGCCGTTACAAAGACCATATCTGCTCCCTTTAACGCCTCTTCAATTTGTTCTTTACTTTCCTCAGCAGCCTTCTTTCCTACTTCAGGATTAGCACCTGCACCAAGTCCTCTCGTAAGCTTGCCGCCTATTTGCATTTTAATTTCAGCTTTCGATAAATTTAATGCTTGTGCATCTGTATTCACAGCAATAAATTCTACCCCTTGAACACCATGTTCTATCATTCGGTTAACAGCGTTATTTCCACCGCCACCTACTCCTATAACTTTAATTACAGCTAGTGAATCTATATTTGTATCAAATTCCAACATGACAAATCCTCCTAATTCGTCGATATTCAGCAGTATCGAACTGTCCGCATCTCAAGTCTTGGTGATATGGAGTAACATACCATTTAAACATACCTAGACTGACCCTTAAACGACTCTCAGCCTTCTCGAAGTTCTTTTTATCAAAATTATGTCCATCTTATTAAAGTATTTCATTAATCAAAGAAATAACCCATAAATTTCTTAAACTTTGATGGTTCCTTTTTTTCCACTTGTTTTTTCTCATATACTGGTTTTTGGGATGCTGACTTTTGCATTTTTTCCCTATTTTCAGCAGGAACGGTGACAGGGTTATGGATATTTCCACCTTGAAGTTTACTATTTTTATAGGAGAATTTAATTAACCCAACAGCAGTTGTATATTGTGGTTCTCTTACTCCAATATAATCTGGAATAGCAATTCTAACACGGCTTTGGAAAACATCTTGCGCTAATTCTAAAATTCCTTTCGTACTAGCTACCCCACCAGTTAATACGAAGCCTCCTGGTAGATCGTATACACCCAGTCTAGCTATTTCCTGACCAACAAGTTCAAAGATTTCTTCTAATCTAGCTTCAATAATATCGGAAATCTCTAATTGATTAAATTGTTGATGCTGATCGCTTCCTATAATAGGAACACTGAATACTTCTTCTTCAGAAGCATGATCATAAAAAGCATAACCATACTTTATTTTAATTTTTTCTGCATCTTCTGTCGTAGTGCGAAGACCAATCGATAAATCCTTTGTAATATGGTCTCCCCCTATAGGTATTACACTAGTTCCTTTAAGGAAACCATTTTCAAATACGGCAATAGTGGTTGAACCACCGCCTATATCAATCAATGCAACCCCTAGGTTCTTTTCATCCTTTGAAAGTGCGAAGGAGCCTGCAGCAAGTGGCTGTAAGGAAATATCCTGAATTTCCAAACCAGCTCTTTCAACACATCTTAAGGTGTTATGTAAAATGGTTTTACTTCCAGTTATAATGGTACCTTCCATTTCAAGCCGTACACCTATCATTCCCCGAGGATCCGTAATTTCATCTAATCCATCTACAATAAATTGCTTAGGAATAATATCAATAATTTCTTTTTCAGGTGGAATGGAGACTACTTGTGCAGCATCCTTTACCCTAATTACATCTTCAATAGTAATTTCGCGATTTTCACTTGAAACTGCAACAACCCCACGTGAAGTTTGCAGATTAACATGATTTCCCGAAACGCCAACAATTACTTGTTTTATTTCCATCCCAACCATTCTTTCGGCCTGCTCTATTGCCTGTCGAATAGAATGAACGGTTTCATCTATATCCACAATTGAACCTTTTTTTAAACCTTCTGATGGGACGATGCCTACACCAATGATATTTAAAGATTCGTTAATCATTTCTCCAATGATAACTTTTATGCTGGATGTACCGATGTCTAGACTTACATAAAGTTCATTGCTGTTCATTCTCGGGCACCTCCTTTTGCATTTTAAATAATGTGAACAACAAATTATGTCATAGAGTTAAAAATTTCAACTTTTTTATAAAGAAGTTACGTCTTCTATTTACATAGTTTTGATATACATAAAATAATCTAATCTTCACAACTATTCTATTGTATACCAGGCAACACCATATTTTCACTAAGTTTTCGCTAAGTGTCAATACAATTTTGGTCTTTTTTACTACAAATAGGACTAATTACTCATCCCTTTAAGGAAATATCGTAATTCACTTCCAGTTTTCTATTAATATTTAATTTATTCGCCAAAACTAATATATTCCCTTTTTTTCTCTGTCAACTTTTTTCAATTTTTTCTGAAGAAGCATTATTTGATTTCTTTAAAATAATACTTCTTATTACTGCAATGTTTTGAAATAGTCTAACACCAAATGCAAAAATTGCCGCTAAGTATAAGTCTACACCAAGATGAACACCTAGAAAAGCTAAACTTGCAGCAAGCGCAATATTAAAGAAGAAGCCTGTTACAAACACTTTTTCATCAAATATATTTTGCAAATGCGCGCGAATCCCGCCGAATAAGGTATCCAATGCCGCAAGAACTGCAATCGATAAATAGTTTGCATATTCTTCTGGTACTTTTATATCGGTTAATAATCCAAATACAATTCCAACAATCAACCCAAATATAGGAAGCCACATTAAGAATCGCCTCCTTCATTTGTATTTACTGGCTCCATATAATGGATGTTAATGGTTTTACTATAAGCTGGAATCGTAATTGGTTCTTTTGGCTGCTCGACATTTAACAGTAGATTTGATAAGAAAAATTCATCCGCAGATTTAGAAACCTTCATGTAGTTAAACAGTTTTTCAGCAGTATTCCCATCTTTTGCGATTACCTTTATTTCAATCGGCAGTTGATTAAGAAGATTGCCATCCATTTTTAACACATTATTTATTTCACGAATAACTGTTGTATTTATGTAGCGATTATTATTAATAGCTATCTCTTCTGCACCATATAAATTCAATTCATTTACCAAGCGTTGCAGTAATTCTGAAGTTACTGCTCCAGGATCTTCCCCCAACAGAATTTCTGTACTAACAGGCTCCATTTTCAAGATAATTCCATTTCCGGTAACTTCCGTTAAACCTGCTTCCTGCTTTAATTCTGCCAAAGTCTCCTTTAATACTTCTTCTTTGCTTTGAGTGGTTTCGTTCTCATACTCTTCCACCTTTGCGTTTATCGAGCGAATTTCATTAATAAGCTGTAATTCTAATTCTTTTTCATGAATTAAATCTTCTCTTAATTCCCATGTATCTCTTGTATCTCGGACAACAGGTTCTTTTATTGTCTGAAATTGCACGGCAATCATAAACCCTACAATAAGTGTTATTCCAGTCATCGTTATAAACTTCTTATTCAAAGCGCATCATACTTTCTCATCATCATACTTATCCTTAATTAACTTTTAAAGGCTCCATTTGTATCATTCTTTTTTTCTCAAGTGTAAATCTGACATTGTCATTTACCAATAAATCCTTTACGCCACCATTAATATTTACCGCGCCTTCTAGTACATCGCTATCCCCAATTGCTGTTATCACAAAAGGTGCTGGGTGTTGGTAACCATCTACTTCAATTACCGGTCCATTACAGAGTATATAAGAATTATGTGCAAGCCTTTGTCCATTGATACTGATTGCCTGCGCACCAGAGACATAAAGCTCATTAATGACTTTAAACACATGATGTTCATGTACCAAATAATTATTAACATTATCTTCATTTGGATTATACTCTCCATCTTCCAATGTAACTTGTATCCCTTCCCCTTTTACAGCAACCTTTCCTAAATATATCCGATATTTTTCCGCATCTTCTGCCAGATTATAATAGGTTTCCGCTTCACTTGAAAGATTCTTCTCTAATTGAACCAGATTCTTTTGGGATTCCTTTAGTTCCTTATAAAGCTCGTTATTCTTTTCTTCCTGCTCGATTAATTCATTACGCAAAGCCAAATCTCTTTCAAATTGGCTTTCACTAATTTCTTGCCCATCGTCTTTTTTTGTATTTTGGTATGAAAAGGAAATCATAAATCCGAGTACTAGAAAAACCAAGGAGAAGATAACATTTCTTCTTCTTTTTTTAGTCTTCACTCTTCTTTTCCCCTTCCGAATCGAAAGCTTTGAAATAAGACCCTACTTCTAAATCAATTACTCCCTTTTTGTCCGTATTTAGCTGTGCAATAATGGATGGATAATGCTTCATTTTATCCGAAAAAGAAGACAATGAAGCCAATACTTGATTTCCGTCATTCATATAAACGGTAACATGCCATTTATCCGTATTCTTAGGCGTATATCTCACTTCCGAAATAGCATTATACACACTTGCTGGTAATTCACTTAATTCTTCCCCTATCTTCGTGATTACTTTCTCATCCTCGCTCTTCATATCTTTCACAAGAGGGGCATCATACGGACTATTCTTCATTGCTCTGTCATGCAGCATATCCCCATTTTCAAGAAGCGGAATAAATTCATTCTCCACTTCAAAGTAAGCAATCTTCCTATATTCTTTTACGTCTATTAGAACTGTATTTGGAAAGGAGATAGAAATTTTTGCAGACTTAATTCCACCTGATTCTTTCAGTTTTGCTGCTAACTGGTCTTTCTTGATTGTCCAAATATTTGTTTCGCTGTTTATTCCACTCATTTTCTCTAAGTCTTTATAAGTATATAAATGATTCCCTGTAATTTTAATGTTTTTCACATGACTTAAAGGGGATTGGAAATATATAACGCAAACGATGATAAGGAAGAATAGTAGGAGAAGGAAAATAAGTCGACGATTTGCCTTTCTTCGTCTCTGTTCTTTTAATTTTGGAATTCGATCTTCTAAAGAAACAACCTTCCCTTTTTCCAAAAAATCACCCCGATATTATTAAGTAAGGAAATCGTACAAAACAATTCAATAGGTTGTCCACCTTTTTTTACAAACAAATCGAAAATTCGCTTTATAAAGCAAATTTTCGATTCAAGATCCTATTTTTTCTTGTTGTCGATAACTTCCTTCATGACATTATACAGCCTCATCGCCGCATCAGGAATACCTAATTTTTTGGATGCCTCTTTCATTTCATTTAAAACATTCGGATTTAGCATAATTGCATCCATTTCATCCACTAATCTTTGCCCGTTCATATCTTTTTCTAAAAGCATTTTTGCTGCACCATTACTTGTTAATGCATGCGCATTTTTCTCTTGATGATTGTTCGTTACATAAGGACTCGGGACAAGTATACTCGGTATGCCGAGTGAGGTTAGCTCACTAAGTGTAGTTGCCCCTGCTCTTGCAACAGTCAAATCAATACTTGTTAATACTTCTGGCATATTATGAACAAACGGCTTTATGATTACATTTTCAGGATTCCCTACTAGCTCTACTTCTTTTTTAACAGCTTCATAGTGCACTTCCCCTGTTACATAAAGAACTTGATAAGGTTTTTTCCCTAATTGCGGTAATGCTGCGATAACAGCGTCATTGATCGGTCTAGCACCTCTGCTTCCACCAACAACGAGGACAGCAGGAGTCTTTAATTGTAATCCAACCGATAATCGTCCTTTAATGCCATCCTGATTTAAAACTTCAGAAGCTCTTGGATTCCCCGTCATCACTACTTTTTCTTCCGGAAAATAAGAAGACGCTTCTTCAAAGCAAGTGGCTACTTTATCGACATATTTACTTAAAAATTTATTTGTTAATCCTGGAACACTATTTTGTTCATGAATGATGGTTGATATTCCAAGCTTAGCAGCAGCATAAACGACAGGACCACAAACATATCCGCCTGTTCCTATTACGACGTCCGCTTTAAACTCTTTTAAAATCGCCTTGCTTTTTTGTACACCAGCAATAAATCTCCAAACGGTTTTCAAATTTTCAGGGGAAAGCTTTCGTTTAAACCCTGTGATATGTATCGCTTTAAACGGAATATCTTCCCGTCTAACTAATTTATTTTCTAGCCCTTGCTCTGTTCCGACATAAAGAAATTCAGCATCCTTCACTTCTTTTTTTATTTCGCGAATTAATGCTAAAGCAGGGTATATATGTCCCCCTGTTCCTCCGCCGCTTACTACTATCTTCATTCTTTCCACCTCAAAATACTTCTCTTATCTACTTTCTGAAAAAAAACGCTGTTTTTTCTTCTCTTTATATTATAGCTTCAATTAACATAAAACAGAAATAATCTTCTGCTATTTCCTTAGATATTTTTTACTTCTACCGTCTTCTCCCAAATAATAGATACCTTATTGTACTATATTTTAAACAAGCTTTATGAATATCTTGAAATTGATAATGAAATGTAACACTTTCCCCGTTCCAGTATGTATATTTGTCATGATTGAAAAAGGTTTATTATATGTGTGAAAAAAATAAATTTTTTTAATTTTAGATTTTGTTTTTGCATTCTTTTTAAATGATTTTTAAACAACGTATTTAAATGAAAGTAAGTAATATTCTATTTCTTACTTCTCTTAATAATTAGACTTACAAAAAAACCTAGTGAAAAGAAATTACACTAGGTTCCAACTTAAAATTCATTAAATTTTGTTAATACCTCGAAAATCTGCTGACATTTAAAAGAATTCCAATCGCAATTAACATGAGTGTAAGGGAGGATCCTCCGTAGCTGAGAAACGGGAGGGTAATCCCTGTAACAGGCATCAGACCTGTTACAACGCCAATGTTAATCATAACTTGAATCGCGACCATAGAAATAATACCAACAGCTACAAAGCTTCCAAACAAGTCTTGGGCCCCTAAAGCGATTCTTATTCCTCTCCACAGTAAAAGAGAGAATAAAAGTAAAATCAATGAGCCCCCAATAAAGCCTAATTCTTCTGAAAGAATCGCAAAAATGAAATCTGTCTGCGGTTCTGGAAGATAAAAGAACTTTTGCCTGCTTTCCCCAAGTCCTAAACCAAATAAGCCTCCTGGACCAATTGCATACAAGGATTGAATGATTTGAAAGCCACTTCCTAATGGATCAGACCATGGATCAAGAAAGGAAGTAATCCTTTTTATCCGATAAGGAGCTGATGCAACCAATCCAACAAACCCGGCAACCCCAATAAGCCCTAATATAACAAAGTGACGAATTCTAGCGCCGGCAATGAAAATCATGACGATACTTGTACCAACCATAACCGTACCAGTACCTAAATCTGGCTGAAGCATAATCATCCCAAATGCCAGGAAAACAAGTCCTAAAGATGGGAGTAAGCCCTTCTTAAATGAGGTTATATGCTTCTGATTTTCTGACAGAAATTTGCCCAAGAAAATAATCATTGCTATTTTCATAAATTCAGAGGGCTGAATGGAAAACGCCCCTACTCCAATCCAGCTTTGAGAACCATTTCGAACTAAACCAACTCCAGGAATTAAAACGACTACGAGTAATACAAAACAAACAATTATAATTAGTTTAGCCCAAGAACGCCATATCCAGTAATCAAGATTCATGATAAACAACATTGCCGCAATTCCGACGCCTGCAAAAAGCATCTGTCTTTTTGCAAAGAAGAAAGAATCCCCTAAATTTCGTTCGGCCATTACCGCGCTAGCACTATACACCATGATTAGCCCTATTGCTAGTAACGTAAATGTGAGAATCATTAAAATTATATCTGGAGTCGTTTTTTTTGATGGCACTATTTAACACCTCGAACCTGCAAGATTAGGGCTTGAAAGCGGGTTGTATCCAGATTTCTTTCATTCTCGAAAATCCGATTCAAAAAAAGAAAGCTCTGTAAATTAACGGTTGAAAAGAAGGAAAAGATTCAAAAGTTATTTCGTTCCTAACTTGGTATGGAAATAACTTTTATCCTTTTCTCTACTAACCTTGTTATCATTTACAGAGCTTACTTCCTAGTAAGAACGTTTATATCCTGTTAGGTCTTGATGATTTGTTCATACAGATCAGAGTTTATTTCTTTCAACGCCTACTTACAGACAAGCCCTTATTTAAGCATATGCACCGCATTGATAAAAATGTCTCCTCTGACTTCAAAAGTTTTATATTGATCCCAGCTTGCACAGGCTGGGGAAAGAAGAATTACATCTCCACTTTCTGATAAGTCGTAGGCAACAGGTACTGCTTTGTCCACATTATCGACGCGTTTAATAATTTTTATTCCTGCAAGCTCCCCTGCCTTTTCCACTTTTTCAGCAGTTTGTCCAAAAGTAATCATTGCTTTTACATTTTTAAGAGATGGAATCAATTCATCAAATTCATTTCCTCGATCTAATCCACCAGCTAGTAAAATCACTGGTTCATTAAATGCTGCAAGGGCATTTTGTGTTGCTAATATATTGGTTGCTTTTGAGTCATTATAAAATTTCCGTCCGTTTACCTCTTTGATAAATTGCAGACGGTGTTTAACTCCTTTAAAGGAACCTAAAACTTCAGCAATACTCTCATTCGATACGCCAGATAGTTTTGCTGCAGCAACGGAAGAGAGGATATTCTCTAAGTTCAAGGCACTTAAGTATGTGATATCTGCTAGTTCCATTATTTTTTCATCATTAAAATAGATTACACTATCTTTCACATAGGCACCAAACTCTAATTCACGTTTCGCAGAAAAAGGAATAATCGTCGCTTTACTGCTGTTCGCGATATTCATTACTACTTCTTGCTCGACGTTCACAATTAAATAGTCGTCTGCATCCTGATTCTTCGTAATATTTCCTTTTGCTTTTGCATATTCATCTCGTGTTCCATGATAATCTAAATGCGCCTCATAAATATTCGTAATAATAGCAATATGCGGCTTGAATTTTTCAATCCCCATTAATTGAAAAGAAGACAATTCGATTACTATTTTATTATCTTTCTCTGCAACTTGAGCCACATTTGAAGCAACCGTACCAATATTTCCAGCGATAAGCGGTTTTTTCTTATCAACTTCTAGCATATCAAACAATAAAGTCGTTGTTGTCGTTTTCCCATTTGATCCAGTAATGGCAAGGAATGGTGCTTCAGAAACTCTATATGCAAGCTCTACCTCTGTAATGACTGGAATACCGCGTTCCATTGCTCCTTTAATCATTGGATTGAAGTAAGGAATCCCTGGATTTTTTACAATTAGCTGAAATCCTTCCTCTAATAATTCAATCGGATGGCTTCCGCAAATTACTGTTATTCCTTGCTCCAGTAATCCTTGCGCTTCCGGATTTTCATCTAATGGTTTACTGTCATTGACCGTTACAAAGGCACCTAAATTATGTAGTAATTGAGCTGCGCTTACTCCACTTTTGGCAAGACCTAATACAAGTATTTTTTTATGATGATAATCGTTAATCTGTTTCATTATAACCACACCTCAATATAAATTCCTAAAGCAGCGAATAATAATCCAACCGTCCAAAACGTAACAACTACTCTCCATTCCGACCATCCAACCAATTCATAATGATGGTGCAATGGACTCATACGGAAAATTCTTCTTCCTGTTGATTTAAAAGAAATAACTTGGAGAATTACAGAAAGTGTTTCAATGACAAATACTCCACCAATTAATATCAATAGAATCTCCAGCTTTGTTAAAATCGCAATTGCTGCAATCGCGCCACCTAGTGCAAGAGAACCTGTATCTCCCATAAATACTTTTGCTGGATGTGCATTAAAAACTAAGAATCCTAATACTGCCCCGACAATCGCTACAGAAAAAATACTAATTTCAAACTGCGATTGGCTCCATGCAAGCACAGCAAATGCACCAAATGCAACAGCTGATGTTCCGGAAACCAAACCGTCCAAGCCATCAGTTAAATTAACAGCATTCGAAAATCCAACTAGCCAAAAAATTATAAACAATGCATAAAACCAACCTAATTCTAATGGTTTATCCACAAAAGGAATCGAAATAGCTGTTGAAAATTCATTTTCTCGTAAAACAAAGTAGAAAATAAGCGAAATAATAATCTGTCCTAAAAGCTTTTGTCTAGATGTTAATCCTAGGTTACGCTTCATTACTACTTTAATAAAGTCATCTAGAAAACCTAATAATCCAAAACCGATTAATACTAACAGTAATAAGTACGTCTTAATCGTTGGCTCTGAAAATTTATTAATCATGACCAAAGTCGTTACCACAATGGAAAAAATGATCATCAAACCACCCATTGTCGGTGTTCCCGTTTTTTTCTGATGGGATTTCGGTCCTTCTTCTCTAATGCTTTGTCCGAATTTTAATCTTCGTAAGAAGGGAATAAAAAAGGGAGAAATTAATACGGTTATTAAAAATCCTAAAAGAATGGTAAAAAAGATTACTTTCTCCTGCATTTTAGTTCCCTCCTTTCGCTTGGCTGTTCGTTTTTAATACATGCTCCCTAATTACCGCTA
The DNA here is from genome assembly GCF_031978665.1 of Niallia sp. Classification (NCBI taxonomy): domain Bacteria; kingdom Bacillati; phylum Bacillota; class Bacilli; order Caryophanales; family Bacillaceae; genus Niallia; species Niallia sp. Next base: position 101,001 of record NZ_DALZDK010000012.1, read on the forward strand.
TATCATATGATTCCATATTGGAATTCAGACTGTTTTCTTTCAAAAAAATAAATTTTGTTGTACTTTCTTCTGCGTGTAACTGCTCTTCGTAAATTTCAATCATTTTTAGTATGCCTTCCTTTAAATCTTTTGTATAAAAAATAGGAAAGTGATTAGGTGTATAAGACGGAAGTTCCATCCCTTCTTCCCAAATCGCTCCAATTGCTCCATTTGCTATAGCCGTGCTCAAATCACCAGAATGTTCTTTATAGAATGGAATATAAAGTCCTTTCGGCAGCTTAGAATCTGCTAAGAATGACACGGTTTGAAAAAGTAAATCTTCTTTTACAAACCCTTTTGCATCCGGTATCGCCTGTAGGACTAAATTATAGGACAGTGTCATTTTTTCTCTCCTCTATCGCTTCTTTTGCAACTAAACGGTCATCAAAATCTAACACTTTTGAACCGATTATTTGATACGTTTCATGCCCTTTCCCTGCAATTAATATCACATCGCCAGGTTGTGCTCGATTAACGGTAAAAGTAATAGCCTCTTTTCGATCAGAGATAATCGTATAATTCTGTTCTTCCACAATTCCTGCTTCCATATCTTTTAAGATAGATATCGGCTCTTCACTTCTTGGATTATCTGAAGTAAGGATAGCATATGTAGCTTCCTTACAAGCAATTTTTGCCATCAAAGGACGTTTTGTCTTGTCTCTGTCTCCCCCACAGCCCACAATGACATACACATTGTTCTCAGCAAATTCTTTCACCGTCTGCAATGCATTTTGTAAGCTGTCAGGTGTATGGGAATAATCTACAATTACCGAAAAGTCTTGGCCTGCATTTACCGTTTCGAACCTGCCTGCTACACCTTCTACCTTTTCAAGCGCACGAATCGTTACCTCCATTGGAATATTGCTTGCAATCGCAGCACCAATGCTCGCTAATGTATTATACACATTGAATTTCCCAACCATTTTTAGTTGGACAGATTGTGTTCCAAGAGGAGTATGTAAATCAAACGACGTACCTGCTGCTGTTATCTTGATATTTTTTGCCATAATATCAGCATCTTTATCAATTCCATATGTAAGAATATGTGCGGCAGTAAAAGTTTCATACTCATTAGCTGCTGCATCATCTTTATTTAAAACCGCAAACTTCGGCTTTTCTGATTGAAATGCATTTCCTAATCTTGTAAACAACAGCCCTTTCGCTTTTTTATATTCTTCCATCGTGCCATGAAAATCTAAATGATCCTGACTAAGATTCGTAAATACAGCAATATCATAATCACAGCCAAATACTCTTCCTTCTACAAGGGCATGAGAAGATACTTCCATAACAGCTGTATCGACCTTTTCTTCCACCATTTGATGGAACACCTTTTGAAGTGTCACAGCTTCTGGAGTTGTATTTTTTGTTTCTTGAATTTCCTCACCGATTTTCGTATACATCGTCCCGATGATTCCTGTTTTTTTATGTGCTTCTTTTAAAATAGCATCTATTAAATGACTAGTTGTCGTCTTTCCATTTGTTCCTGTTATCCCAATAAGCTGAAGCTTCTGTGTTGGCTTTTGATAAAATGCATCTGCAAGCAAACTACTAGCTCTTTTTGTATCTTTTACAACAATAACGGGAATAGGCAAGGTTAAATTTCTTTCGGCAATGACTGCGACTGCGCCATTCTCATATGCATTTTGCGCAAAATCATGTCCATCAACTGTATATCCTTTTATACAAATAAAAAGACTGCCCTGTGTTACTTTGCGATTATCATTCTCTATTGATTTTATTTCCACATCTTCTCCATCATAAGGAGCATATGGCTGCAAACTCTCAATAAGTTTTTTTAATTGCATCGCTTTTTGATTCCTCTTTTCTCTAGCTCTATATGTATGTGAATCGCTCATAAATATTAATTATATACTAAATAATGAATCAACCATATAGATTATACAATTTTCTTAGCGTAATTTATTTTACATGATTAAAAAAAATTTATCTATGTTGTACCTTATTGTTGGAGAATTTATATTAGAAGAATAATTTTAATTGGAGGATAATTTTCACTTGTTTTTTCTCTCCCTTTCCCTTTATTCAAAGGCTATTTTAAGGAGAGTTCTTCGTCCTTTCAGGATAAAAAGAGAAGCGGCACGAATGACCCCGGCCGCATTTTATCCAATTAATTAAATTGAATCAATATTGTGGATCCGTCCTTTACTTTTGTTCCAGGTTCTGGAGATTGTTTTATAACGGTGTCCCCACTTCCACTTGATTCTATTTTAAGATTAATAAACAATTCACTAATTTCTTTTTTCGTTTGGCCGACAAGATCTGGCACTTCGATTAATGGATTTTCTGGATATTTATATACTTTATCAATTTGATCTTTACGAGGTTCCACGCCTAGCGCTCTTAAACTATCTCCCATAATCGCCCCAACAATTGGCGCTGCAACAGCACTACCAAATTGGACCGTTCCTTTTGGGTTATCTACTGCAACATAGACAACTAATTCTGGGTCATCAGCAGGTGCGAAGCCGATAAAGGAAAGGATATAGTTATTTTCTAAATATCTTCCTCCCGATGCTTTTTGGGCTGTTCCTGTTTTTCCACCAACTCGATAGCCTTCTACAAAGGCTTTGCCCCCCGAACCTTTTGCTACAACATTTTCTAATGCTCTTCTCACTTCTTTGGATGTCTCTTCTGAAATAACTTTTCTTTTTGCAACAGGCTTTTTCTCCATAATTACTTCCCCTGTAGTCGGATCGATTAATTCCTTTGCTACATAAGGGGTATACAGGGTTCCGCCATTAATGGCTGCAGATAATGCTGTTACTTGCTGGATTGGTGTGACCGCAACCCCTTGACCAAACGCTGTGGTTGCTTGCTCAACTGGTCCTACTCTATCCATGTTAAACAAAATTCCTTTTGACTCTCCTTGTAAATCAATGCCTGTTTTTTGACCAAACCCAAAATCACGAATATATTGAAACAGTGTATCTTTTCCAAGGCGTTCTCCTAATTCCACAAAACCTGGGTTACAAGAATTTTGAACCACTTCTAGGAATGTTTGCGAACCATGACCGCCTCGCTTCCAACATTTCAGCTTCGCTCCACCAACTTCTGCATACCCTTTGTCATAAAATGTATCCTTATCTAAATCTACTTTTCCTTCTTCCAGAGCTGCCGCCAACGTAATAATCTTAAAAGTGGAACCTGGTTCATAGGAACTCCATATTGGTAAATTCCGATTATAGACCGTTGAATCTACATTTTGGAAGTCAGATGGATCGAATCCCGGGCGACTTGACATTGCCAATACCTCTCCAGTTTTCGGATTCATCGCAAGCGCTATAATCGATTCTGGATCATAGGTTTGTTCTGCAATATCCAATTCCCTTTCTACAATCGTTTGGATCTTTGTATCAATTGTTAGCACTAAATCATTTCCATTCACTGGCGCCTCATAGGCATCAGCCATATCATTCATTCTTTGTCCTTTGGCATCCGAATAATATTGAACAGATCCCTTTTTCCCTTTTAACTCGTCGTCATATTCTAGCTCTAAACCAATTAGTCCTTGATTATCAATACCTGCAAACCCTAAGACATGGGATAAATAATTTCCGAATGGATACGATCGCTTGGAATCTTCTCCAATATAGACACCATCTATATCAAGCGCGCGAACTTTTTTCGCTTTTTCGTGCGTAATTTTCCGCCCTTCTTTTATACGAACACTCATCTCCTTTTGAATAATCTGCTTGTATACAGATTCTTTATCTGCTTCCAATACTTTCGCCAGCTTTTCCGCTGTGTTCGCTGGATCTTTAATTTGGCGTGGTACTATATAAACCGTTGGCGCACTGACATTAGTCGCAAGCGCTATGCCATTGCGATCCAAAATTTCTCCTCGCTCAGGCTCAAAAGCAATTTGTCGACTCCATAAATTTTTCGCTTTAGTTGTAAGCTCGTCCCCTAGAAAAAATTGAACATACGCTAATCTTGCATCAATAATAAGGAAAATAATTATCCCAGCAACTAATGCTGTCAATAATCGCTTCCGGACGGTTACGTTTGAAACCCGCATACAGATGGAACCCCCTTTATACTAGCTCGATTAAAATATATGCTTGTACGAAAAGGAATAGAACGTGGAGTATTTGTTAGTTAGTTTGGAGGAGGAATGGGGGTTTTTGTGGTGGGGTTGATCCATTGATGAACACCACTTTCTCTTGCTCCTTTGCTAATTTTGGTTTTCATCCCTTTGATGAACACCACTTTCTCTTGCTCCTTTGTTAATTTTGGTTTTCATCCCTTTGATGAACACCACTTTCTCTTGCTCCTTTGCTAATTTTGGTTTTCATCCCTTTGATGAACACCACTTTCTCTCACGCTTCTACCAATTCCAGCGTTCCCCCCTCTAATGAACACCACTCTCTCTCACGCTTCTACCAATTCCAGCCTTCAACCCATTACAAAAACACCATATTCTCCCCCTCTAACAAACTCTGTTTTTTCTCACACCTTTACTCATAATATGCCCATTGATGTACCCCTATAAGTGTGTATTGCTTATCTAATATTCTCTTAATTCTTCGCTTGTCCCCTGAAATCAGACACCAGTCATAAATTTCTTTTGTCATTATCTTTCGTTCTGGAAAAAGTAGCTTAAACTCTTCCACACTTCGTAAAACAGCTTCCTCCAAACTTTCTGTATATCCACATGCATCACATTTAATCAAGGAACGTTCTGTTGAAATAATCAATGAGCTGCATGTATCACAAAGGATTCCTTTCTTAAGCTCATCATAAGTGTAGCTTGGAACTCTTCGGTAAGGTGATTCATCCAGATGAAGGGCTATCAATTTTTCCGCTAAGGAAATATACTGTTTTTTTACTTTAGTTATATTCTTTTCTACTGATTTAACATAACGATTTAATTGAGGGGGGTAAATACAAGGCAAATGAAGAGGAGCTTGATGTAAGGTGAATTCAGGATTTACAAAAACAACATGAGGTATAATTGGAATGGAGTAGCCAAGCTGATGCATTAATTGTCTTAATGAAGACTCTGTTCGTTTTAATTGAGTAATAGGATTATTGATTTCCATTTTATTATAACGCTTAAAGAATCGCTCCTTTTCATAGTAAAAATCTCCTTCATAGTTCTTAATTTCATAGAGATGAAGAGCTTCTCCTTCTATCAATAAAGAGTCGACTTGAAATGTGGTTTGGTTCGATTGCAGTAATAAATCATTTAATACAACATAATCTTCCGTAAATTTTTCCAATAATGCATCAAATCTTCGCTCACCTTCCCAGCCTTTCAAATGATTGTAGTAATTTAGCTTCATTTCATCTGATAATTCCATCCGGCTATTTAATGATTTTAACAAAGCTAATTCTTGTGGTTTCTGCCTTTGTTTATACAAACTTGTCCAACCTCCTAATATATTTTCAATTGGCCCATTACTATGAGAATTATCTCTAGATGAACTCCTAATCTAGTATACATTACAACCAACGAACGCTTCCATCATTACCAAACTAAAAAAGCTCCACCACATCCCAAAATGTAGTGAAGCTCTTCCTTCTTACTCCGGCTCTTTTAGCTTAATTGTTAACTTGTCATTTTCCTTTACCTTCGAGCCTGCCTTTATGCTTTGGGAAGATACATAGCCACTTCCTGAGCTTTCAAGCTTTAACTGATTTAGTTCTGTTACTTTTAAAACATCGCGTATGGACCAGCCCTTCATATTTGGGACTGTTTCTGTGCCATTTGTCTTTATGATTACTTTTTCCCCTTTTAGATAAGTGTCCCCTTTGTTTGGAAGCTGACCTTCTACTGTTTTACCGTTTCCGATAACAATAGCATTTAATCCTTTATCTTTGAGAATTTTCTTCGCCTCTTCTGCGGTCATTCCACTTAAATTCGGAATTTCAATTGGTTTAGAAACTTTTTCTTCAGTCGGGACAATATCCATATATTGCAAACTACTCTTCATGACAGATGTGAAAATTTCGGCAACTGGCTCAGAACCAACTTCCGTTTCCTTAAGCTCTGGCTGCTGGACAGCTACATACATAATCAATTCCGGATCGTCCTTTGGAGCCATTCCTAAGAATGAAAAAATATAATTTTCGCTGCCAGTTAGATAGCCGCCACCACTTTTTGGAATTTGTGCGGTTCCCGTTTTCCCAGCAACAGCATATCCATCAATATTGAATTTTTTGTATCCTGTTCCCTTGGGACTTGTAATAACTGTTTCAAGAATATCGCGAACTTCTTTTGCCGTTGCAGCAGAAATAGGTGTTCCCGTCACTTGTGTCTCACCTTTTTTAATTATTTCTCCTGTATTCGGATTTTTAATTTGCTCGATTACGTATGGCTTCACCATTTTCCCATCATTAGCAACAGCTGTTGCTGCTTGAATTTGTTGGATTGGTGTTAGAGCCGTACCTTGTCCAAACGCAGTTGTAATTTTTTCAATTGGCCAGTTAAAAACAATGGAACTATTCGCTTCTCTTGGTAGGTCAATACCTGTTGGTTGATCTAGACCAAATTTCGTTAAATATTCCCTAAACGTCTCAAAGCCTATTTTTTCCTTAGCAAGTTTAGCGAAGGCTACATTGGAAGATCGTTGAACACCTTCTAAATAGGATATAGATCCCCAGCCTACACCGCCGTTATGATCGCCTATTCCCTCATATCTACCGGACTTGTATTCTTCATTTGGGTTAAATACGCCTTCCTCAACAGCAGCGGCTAAAGTGAATATTTTCATTGTAGATCCTGGTTCATAATTCGTTTCAATTGCTTCATTATGCCAAGAATCTGTAATACCATCCCTTGTTTCTGGATCAAAGGACGGTCTTTGACTCATCGCTAAAATTTCTCCTGTTTTTGGATTAGCTACGATTGCAATCATTTTCGCAGGATTGTATTTATCATTCACTTTATTCATTGTGTCCTCTAAGAAGGATTGAATTTTCTTATCGAGTGTCAAATAAACATCATTACCATTTTGCGCTGGTTCAATTTTATCTTTGCTATTTGGTAAAATATATCCCCATATATCTTTGCTATACTCCATGCTACCATTAGTACCTGTTAACATTTTATTTAAGCTTTCTTCGATGCCGAGTCGGCCCGTTTCTTTGCCCTCATCTTCTTCTACATATCCGATTACATGGGACGCAAAAACGCCATTCGGATAAAATCTCTTTTTCCCTTCAACGATTTGAATGCCAGGGAGCTTCAAATCTTCAATTTTCTTTTTCGTTTCATAGGAGAGGTCCTTCCCTGCCTTTCCAAACTCCACTTGTTTGGCTCCCTCTTTTGTTAAAATTCTATAAATCTCTGATTCTTGTAAATCAATATATTTGGCTAACTCTCTAGCCGTCTTTTCTGGATCATCCACATGCACTTTTTTATCTAAATTCTTACTTAATGAGGCGTCGGTTACAGCAACAAGCTTGTAGGAAACAGCATCTTCTGCGATTACTTCTCCATTTCGATCTAGAATACTACCTCTTGATGCATCTAACACACGGGATGTATTATGTTTCTTTTCTGCTTGTGCAGAAAGCTCCACTCCTGATACTTCTCCTGTTGCCTGAATATAAACAAAACGAATAACTAAAACAAAAAAGAGCAGACAAAAGAAAACAAATAGGATGGCTGCTCCAAAATTAATATTAGGTTGCTTTCGAATCATTGCTTAATGCACAACCTTTACATTGTCTTTGCTAAAATCTAGACCTAGTTTTCCAGCTACTTCGCGCAAACGCTCAAAGCTGCTTAAATCCTTTACTTGTGTATCTAATTCCTTATTTGATTTTTCAATAGAATTAACAGAGCTTTGTGTTACTTGAATCTCTTTGTTCACTTGATAAATCTCCGATTGGTTGCTTACGATTTTCACACCGCCAAAACAAATAATCGCTACAAAGGCAACTCCTAAAATCTTCTCTCCAGGAGATAATAATGATTTGGTTTGTTTAAAAACCTGTTTAACCGACTGTTTTTCTTCTTGTTGCTGAAATTGATCCTGTTGAATTTTTCTAGCTAAATTGCTCATTTAATTACCTCCTGCATGCATGTATTATTGTTTTTCAGCAACACGTAATTTTGCTGATCTCGCTCTGTTATTAAATTCTAATTCTTCTTCTGACGGAGTAATTGGCTTCCTTGTTATTAATTTCAATTCCGGTTTAAATTCATCTGGAATAACCGGAATTCCTGGTGGCAATGGTGGTAGGTCGCTTGCTTTTTTAAAGGCCGACTTACAGATTCTGTCTTCAAGGGAATGAAACGTGATGACACTAATTCTTCCGCCTGGATTTAATAACTTAATGGCTTGCTCTAACGACGATTCAAAAACACCTAGTTCATCATTGACTGCAATTCGTATCGCCTGAAAAACTCTTTTGGCAGGATGACCGCCTTTTCTTCTTGCAGGTGCTGGAATGGCCTCTTTTATTAATTCAACCAGTTCTCCTGTTGTTTCGATTGGTTGATTTTCTCTTGCTGCCTCGATTTTTCTTGCTATTTGCTTGGAAAATTTCTCCTCCCCATACCGAAAGAAAATTTTAACTAACGATTCATAGGACCAAGAATTTACAACATCATATGCCGTAACATCTGCTTCATTATCCATACGCATATCTAGTGGTGCATCATGGTGATAGCTAAATCCACGCTCTGGAGTATCCAATTGCGGGGAAGAAACACCTAAATCATAAAGAATACCATCTACATGTGTAAGTCCTAAGTGCTGAATTTCTTCTTCTAAATAGCGAAAATTACTTTTTACAATCGTTAATCTGTCTTTATACGGAGCTAATTTTTGCTCTGCATTTTTTATTGCCACTTCATCTTGATCAAACGCTATTAATCTTCCACTGCCTGATAAATTGGAAAGAATTAACTCGCTATGCCCTGCTCCGCCTAATGTACAATCCACATAGATTCCATCTGGTTTAATATGGAGGGCATCGACCGCTTCATTTAGTAAAACTGTTGTATGATTAAACATGAATCCACACCTGTCTATAAATTTTTCTGGTAAGTAATAAATGATTATGTACTTCGTGAAAAAAATTAAATATCGAATCCAATCATATTCTCTGCAATTTCTGCAAAAGAATCCTCTGATTCTGAAAAATAATTTTCCCACTCTTGTTTATCCCAGATTTCAATACGATTAGAAACGCCTAAAATAACACATTCCTTCTCTAGTTGCGCATATTGAAATAGGGGCGACGCAATATTTATGCGACCTTGTTTATCAATTTCGCATTCTGTTGCTCCGGAGAAGAAAAAACGGGTAAATGCTCTAGCATCCTTTTTCGTTAAAGGCAATTGCTTAAGCTTTTCTTCTATTATCTCCCATTCGCTAAGTGGGTAACCGAATAGGCATCGATCGAGGCCACGGGTTAGGATAAAGGTTTCACCTAAGTTATCTCTGAACTTTGCAGGCACAATGATACGTCCTTTTGCATCGACATTATGATGATATTCCCCCATAAACATACCCTTGTCCCCCACTTTCTAACCTCAATGTACCACAATCCCCCACTTTCCTCCACTATTAAATTTAATTCTATCTATTTTGTTTATTTCCTGCAATAAAATTAATAATTTTGAAAAGACTTAAAAATGCTCTTATTGATATTTTTGAAGTATCGAAATCGCTTTATAATATTTTTTTCCCAATAAGAGGAGATTCCAAAAAATTTCATAAGAAAGGCATAAATCTACGAAAACACACAAAAAAACCGCCCTATAAATAGGGCGGCTCTATATTTCCTTATAGTTTAACCACTTTATGCGTTCCATCAAAGGCCATTGGCAATTCCATAACTTCTTCTAGGAAATCGAGTCCATACTTATTTAAGAAATAAGTAATATTCCAGATTCTTTCTTGAGGAGAACCTTCTGGCTTTAAATTTTGTTCAATGCGGTTAAACTTATTCACGATTACTTCATGCTTTAATTTCACCGAAGCATCTACTTTATTCTGTAAAAACTCCACTTGGCTTACTAAAAACGCTTCATTTTTTTCCATTAACGGCAATAAGCCCTTATACTCTGATTTCATTTCCTGTTCGAGCTGATCATACTTGACTCCAATTGCATCCTTCAATTCACTTAGTAACTGTGTAATCTTTTCATTCGAAACGGATTGTAAAAACTGCTCACACTTTGCAGATGTTCCATTGATCAAAACATCCTTGATTGATAATGTTAATTCCTCTATGTCTGCTTCCACACTTCTCTCTAAGAGAGTAATATTTAAACGTGGAATGACCGGTGGCATCTTGATTCCTAAGTGCTCAAACGCGGACTTAAGCTCTGCCCAATAGGCAATCTCTCCTGGTCCGCCAATAAATGCCAGTGTTGGAAAGAGAAGATCTTGCGTTATTGGCCTTGTTACAACATTATTACTTAATTTTTGAGGGAATTCACTTGCTATATCCCTTAATTCTTCGATAGTAAAAGATACTGTTTTATCTTTTCCGATAAAACGACTTTCTTCTTTGTCGTATTGCAGCAACACTCTTTCTTGCTCTACCTCATCATAATAGAACAAGTTAACCGGATTTTCTGCCATTTCGATAACAAGAGAATAACCATTTTCCTGCACTAACTTCTGCTGTTCAGATACTGCATTCGCTAATTTTTGAAATTCATTGATTTGTTTTAGAAAAATTTCTTTCTCTAACTTACGAATTTCTTTATCACCAGAATCAACCAAAAGCAATCCATAATCTTTGAATAGACTCATTGTCATATAGCTAAAGAAATCAACAATCGTTTTGGATTCATGGACAGCTGTTTGCAAAAGTTGCAGTAAAGGCTTAGAATGCTCGGTTTCACCATATGATTCAACAATTGTTTCCAGCCAGTCTAAACAGACCTGTTTATCAAGCGCAGTATCTGAGGCCATTCTTTTATCCAACACCCTTTGTGGATACACAACTTTTTTCATCTTTTCCTTACTTGGTGTATAAATATGATTAATCTCTAAATAATCATGATCCTCTCCTGCCACCCAAAATACCGGTACAACCGGAATTCCTAAATCTTCTTCTTTCTGTTTAGCTAAAAGAATAATGCTTATCACCTTATGAATGGAATAGAGCGGACCAGTAAGGACACCTGCCTGCTGCCCTCCTATAACAACCACACTATTTTCCCGTCTTAATTTTCCGATGGATTGCCTCACTTTTTCACTTTGAGGAAAATTTTTCATATATCTTTCAATATAATCAGCAACCTCATTTCTCATAAACGACCTTGCTTCTAATTCTTTCAATCTTTTCTCATAGCTACCGTTATCAAGATAAGAATAATGAAAAAATTCCTTCATGCTATTCTTTTGTTCTAAGTAATCTGTTACGAACTTATTTGCCACAGGCAAAGAGAGATTTATCATCTCCATCTATGTACTTCCTTTCTCCAATTCAAGTTTTCCTTCTATGTATTCTTTCTTTTTTAATGGACTCTTCAATAGTGGGAGTCCTGCCACACGCTTCTCATTCAGCTAGCACTTCTAAAAAACATCTATTATCATTCAAATTATTTCGTTACATAGAAAAGTATAGCATCCCTTTTACATAAAAGAAAAAAAGTTGCTTACTACCTTTTTTATTTGCTTGATTGTTCTTTCTTCTAAAAAGCTAATTTACTCAACAAGGCTATTAATACTAATTGCTTCTAGCATCTGCTAGTTAATTGCCCCCTATTCATTGCCAGCTTATTGTTCATTTTACAGATAATTATTTTATACAATTTCCATCGCCTTTAGAATAGATAGCACAAGGCCGTAAATAACCAATACAATATAGAAAGTGAAGAAAAGCATAAATGTTACTCGCCAAATCCCTTTAAATATTTTTTTATAATCCATTTCCTCTTTTATTTTCCAATGAATAATAACAAATATCATTCCGATCAACAAGATAAAAATAATAATATATATTAATAGGGATGTATTCCAAATAGACTGAATCAGAAAATGCACCGAAAGAACAAAAAAGATGGTGCTAATATCTAGTGCTAGATGTATGGAAAATCGATGCTTTTTTGTAATCAGCTTACTAATAACAAAAACAATAAACAACGTAAAAATCGGAAATACAACGAGAAAACTAATGAGCTGTGAAGTTAAATTAATCATTGATATACTCCTCTCTTCCTCGTTCTTTTCCTTTAATCATTAAATAAGCAGCAGTTGCAAAGGGCGCGTCTATGTTTTTCTTTTTTGCTTCTTCTATTATGTATCCCAAAATGGCGTCTATTTCTGTCTGTCTCCCAGCCTCTACATCTTTTAGCATCGAAGATTTATTTAAGGCCGTATTTCGAATGACCTCAAAACAATAGTCAGAGTACCATTTTCTATCGGCTTCTCTTATAGATAAAATCTCCAACACTTCGTTCATAAATAAATTCGTTAATTGATAATAATAACTATTTTGCAGTAATTGACCATTTTGCACGTGCAAAATACTTGTTAAACTATTTACAATACTATTTACCACTAATTTTTTTTGCATCATCGTTATATAATCAGGTTCATATAATAATGGAAAGGAATGATTAGTCGCTGTAGTTAACGAGATAAGAATCTCGTCCATCTCTCCTTTGACACAAGCAAGTTTAATAGCTCCAATACCGGTATGGACTACTGTTTGGTCATCTTCCTTCATGGCCCCATGCTCTACTATCCCAATCATTATATTAGCAACTTTAGAGTCCATGATTTTCTCTAAGTGACTCATCCCATTTTGTAAAAAGCATATTGCTTTTATTTTCGTTCCAAGTAGCTGCATCTTTTCATAAATTGGCGCTAATTGATATTGCTTCACTGTCACAATTGTAAGTTCGTCTCCACCATTCCATTCTGTAAAATAACGAACCTTTATTGCTCGAGCCTTCTTTTCCTCATTCACTTTATAATAAATACCATGGTTCTTTAACAGCTCATATTGTTTCTTAGACCGCACGTATAAAGTAACATCATGCTTTTCCTTTAGCTGGTATGCACATAATAAACCAATTGCACCAGCTCCAATAATTCCAATTTCCATTAGAGGCTCCTTTACCGTTTCAAGTTATTGTTAGTTCTATATTAACATTTTCTGAAAAGTTTGTTAGTAAGAAAAGATCAGGAAAAGAAAAAAAATAGTCAAAGGAGGCATTTGGTAATATTTCTTATAGAAGGATGATAAGCAGGAGACAAAAATATGAAGCAAAATATAGAAATAAATTTTGAACTTTTTAATGAGAAAAATGCGAAGTTTAAGAGGAAGTAAAGATGATACGAATCAAGGCTTTAACTAATTCAAAAGAATATTACTAGTTGCCTTTTTATTTCAAAGCAGCCGTTCACTTTCTCTCCTGCAAGAGGCGAGTGAGCAATGCTCCGATAGATCGCAATTATAAAAGCAGGAGTCGAGCGGATTAGTACCCTTCACTTATAGGCTACCTCCTGCAAAAGAGATATTTTATGATCATTTTAGTACCCAAAACAGTTATGAATATAAGAAGGATGATTCTTAATTAGACTTTTGGCAGCTTATCTTCATCTTTAAAGACCACCATTTGTCTTGCTTTTTCCATCAGCTCCACTAATGCTTTATAGGCGCCTTCCATGGAGTCTAATTCACTTTGCAACTCCTCGTTTTCCTTCTTTAATATCGTAAGTTTTTCTTCTAATTCCTTTGTTTTCTCTTTAACAGTGGAAGAATCTATATTTTCTTGCTCCCACTTACTCGCTTTATCATATAAGTCTTTTAAATAGAGCATCATTTCATCGAATTGGTTCTGGACTGGTATTGGAGAAGCAGAAGGCTTGACGATTACTTCGTCTGCAGTATATTCTTCTGTTCCAATTGTCTTTTTTAATTGTTTTCTTTGTTTCTTAGCAAGTTCAATACCTGATTTATATTGTTTGCGTACATATGAATTCCAACGAAATCCACACGCTGCGCTTGTTCTCGATAATAGCTTTCCTACTTCTTCAAATGCTTGAAGCTGTGTTCCGCCTTCTCTAATATGACGAAGAACAATTTCTGCAAGCAGAATATCTTCATCCTTTGACCAAGCATCTTGTCTTGTTGTTGTCATCAGTAAACCCTCCTAGTGTTTTTTATTCATACATATGCATCTACTAGAAAAGATAGACTGAATATTCCTCATTGAAAAAAGAAAATTGACAAAATGCTCTTTATCAACTAAATAAACTCCTTACAAAATCAGCAAACCCTTTAGAAATAGCAACTCATTGAAATAATTCGTTCTCTGAAATCACTTTGATGCCATTCCTTCTTAAAATAGCAGTTGTCACACCCACCCCGTCCTTTTTTGTACCATCAAAACAGCCTGTGTATATAAAGCTACTTCCACAAGAAGGACTATTTTCTTTTAAGACTACCATTTCCGGGTTCAAGCTTTTTATAAATTCTAACGTTTTAAAAGCCCCATTAATATACATTTGGGTAACATCATTCCCTTTACGATCCTGTACAACTGCTTTCCCATCGAGAACATCATAGCCATTCCCGCCAATAATCTCTGCAGGCTCTCTTGGAGTAGAGAATCCACCCAATAACTCTGGACAAACCGTTCTGATTTTTTTATCATTTAATAGCTTTTCCATGGATTCATCTAAACAATCGGTTTCATTATACCGAACCTTTAATCCTGCTAAACAAGAACTAACGACAATCATTTGTTCTCCCCTTATCTGATTAGTATGTATTCCTATTACTTTGTAAAAAGACTTTAATTCCAATAAGTATTTTTTGTACAGGTATATTTTCCTTTCTTCTATTTTATCGCATTTATTTTTACGAAAATAGCGATAAATGGAAAAAAGCACAAGAACCTAAGTTCTTGTGCTTTTTGATCAACAAAAAAGATATTAGTTGCTTACAACTTCTTTCCCTTTGTATGTTCCGCAAGCGCTGCATACGCGGTGAGCAAGTTTCATTTCACCACAGCTAGGGCATTCTACCATACCAGGCACTTGTAATTTAAAATGTGTACGACGTTTTCTCTTTGCAGTTTTAGATGTTCTTCTAAAAGGTACAGCCATTCGTCCCACCTCCTTAAAGAGTATTAAGAAAGTAATGAGAAAAGATGATTCCAATCTCACATTTTTCTTTTGCATAATTGGTTATGAGTTTAATTACTCATTTTCAAAAAACTTAGCAAGTCCAGCAAGACGAGGATCTACTTTCTTTTCCTGTAAATCTTGCTCTTGAATTACTTCCCAATCATTACCTGATTGAGGAGCACCCTCTTCTGTTGTATCTTCACAGAAGACTTGCATCGGTACCTCAAGTAAAAGTATTTCTGCAATAACTGGATTTAAGTCAATTACATCCCCTTTTACCTGATGAACTTCCTCTTCGTCTGTTTCATATTCTGAAACTTTTAATAGGAAGGTTTCTGTTGTTTCAACATTAATTGGATAATCCACGTCTACTAAAGTACGAGAGCAAGGTAGCACGAGAGATCCTTTTATATTTAAATGAAAAGTCACTTTCGTTGAATCAATATCTGTACGTCCTGTTATATGAATAGGAGATACTCTTCTTATGGTTGGATCTGTTTCTTTGATCACATCCATATTTATTGTTTCATCAATTGGCAATCCCTTACTTCGAAATTTTTGTAACTGGCTTAACGTCCATTTCATATATATCACCCCAAGGCAACAAAGGTAATTATAGCTTTCATATAATTATTTGTCAATATTTTGTCTTTACAGTAAAAAATAAGCAATAAAGGTATTAATCCCTTACTTATTTCATGATTTCTTTTCTATTCTACCCATATTCAACAGAATTGCAACCAAAAGTTCAATAGAAAGATTATTTCTCTGCTATTTCATTTAATATTTGAAGCTGGACAAAACAAAATAGATAATCTGTAAAGAGGAACAATCTCTAATTTAACTCTTAAATAAAGATTACTTCCATATACTGATTATTTATGTCTTTAAATATAGTCCAGCGTA
>NZ_DALZDK010000013.1:0-26729 GCF_031978665.1 Niallia sp.
GGAAGACACTCGACTCCTGCGGGAAATAGAGGACGCTTTAGACCCCGCAGCGCAGGATGCTCAGCTTCCTCCCCGACGCATCGAGTGTTTGTAGCGCAATGGAACGAATTCGTTTTTAGACTTGACTATATTTAAAAACATAGATTACTTTATTTAAGAGCTAAATTAGAGATTGTTCGTCTTTACAGATTGGCTATTTAGTTTTGTCTTACCCTCTTTTATCATACCCCTATTCCATTAGATAGTGCTATTACAATAATTTCCACAGTCCCAAACACAACCACTAAATATCCCTTCAAACACTAAAAATTATTATATTAGAAATAATAATTATTTTCGAAAAATAAATACTATTAAGACTTTAAACAAAAAAATCCATATATTTTCTTCTATTCCATGCTCCATAAAAATTTTTTTGACAAATCTATCATCTTTTCAGTATTATATTAAAATAATAGAGGAGGTTTCATGATGTCAGAATTAAATAAACAGAAAATTGTGGACAGTGTTCCCCAAAAAGGTTTCTTTGGGCACCCTAAAGGTTTATTCACACTTTTCTTCACAGAGTTTTGGGAGAGGTTTTCCTATTATGGAATGAGAGCCATCCTAGTTTATTATATGTACTATGAAGTAACTAAAGGTGGATTAGGTATCCCAGAAGGAACGGCGATTGCCATTGTTTCTATTTACGGTTCCCTTGTCTATATGTCCGGTATCATCGGCGGATGGTTTGCAGATAGAATTTTTGGAACGTCTATGGCTGTTTTCTATGGTGGTATTTTCATCATGCTTGGTCATATTGTTTTAGCAGTCCCAGGCAGTATTACAATGTTCTTTATTTCGATGGTCTTAATTGTTATCGGTACAGGGTTATTAAAACCGAACGTATCAAGCATTGTTGGTGAAATGTATAGTCCAGAAGACGAGCGCCGCGATGCTGGTTTTAGTATTTTCTACATGGGGATTAACCTTGGTGGTTTCCTAGCACCAATTATCGTCGGAGAGATTGGAATGAATTATAGCTTCCATCTTGGTTTCGGACTTGCAGCAGTTGGTATGTTACTAGGATTAATTGTATTCATGATGACAAAGAAGAAAAATCTAGGACTTGCTGGTACAACTGTTCCGAATCCTTTGTCAAAAGATGAAAAGAAAAAAGTATATTCTTCTATTGGTATTGGTATAGTTGTCCTTGCCATCGTTCTAGCTTTTACTATTTCTTTAGGTTGGTTAACATTTGATTCATTTATCACGGTTATCGGTATTCTTGGTTTCTTAATTCCAGCTATTTATTTCACTATTATGTACCGCAGTCCAAAAACAACTCGTGATGAGCGTTCTAGATTGATTGCTTATATTCCATTGTTCTTAGCAGCAGTTATGTTTTGGGCCATTCAAGAACAAGGTTCCACTATTCTAGCTACTTATGCTGATAAGCGAACACAATTAGAATTTGCTGGTTTAAGTCTTTCACCGACGATTTTCCAATCCATCAATCCATTGTTCATCATTATTTTTGCACCAGTATTTGCATGGATTTGGGTGAAGCTTGGGAACCGTCAGCCTTCAGTTTCTAAGAAGTTTTCAATTGCTTTATTATTTGCTGGTTTATCGTTTATCATTATGATGCTACCTGCTTATATTAGTGGAGAAAGTACACTAGTAAGTCCATTATGGTTAGTATTAAGCTATTTCCTAGTAGTTGTTGGGGAGCTATGTATATCTCCAGTAGGATTATCTGCAACAACTAAGCTTGCGCCGGCAGCCTTCTCAGCTCAAACAATGAGCCTATGGTTTTTATCAAGTGCAGCTGCTCAAGCACTAAATGCACAAATCGCACCGTTATTTACAAAAATATCAGAAGTTGCATACTTTGGTATTTTAGGTGGAATCGCTATTCTTTTGAGTATTATCCTTTTCTTGATTTCACCAATGATTCAAAGCAAGATGAAGGGCATAAAATAAATAGGAAGACAAGTGGGGGGGCATCCTCCACTTTTTTTTAATCCTATATTTCCATTCATAATAAACTCGGAAAGCTTATTTATGTCTTCATCTCTTCATTACCTACTTTTTGTGCCTCTCTTAAAATTCCATCCATCTTTCTGGAACTTACTAGACTTCTTTTAAGTAACTTTAAGGCCCGGTGCTGTGTTGTCTTCACCTTACTTTCAGACCAACCTAAATTGAGTGCTGTTTCTACAATAGACATTTCTTTCAAATATCTATAATAGATAACCTTTTTTTGATCTGACGTACAGCACTTAAGTAAATGATTAATCCAAACAAGCTGTTCTTTTTGAAGTGCTATTTCTTCAGGAAGTGCCTGTTCATCTTTTATATGGATAGGAATTTCACTATCAAAGGAATAGGAACTTTTTTGCTTTCGAAAATGATCAATAGCTAAATTTTTTGCAATGGTATATATCCAGGTTCTTTCACTGCTCTCTCCTTTAAAGAGACACTTTGTTTTAAGAACTCTAATAAAAACTTCCTGAACTAAATCTTCTGCTTCCTCCTTTTTTACCCCTAAATATATTAGAAAATGTATTAATTCTTGATTATATTGTCTAAAGAGCTCTTCAATCGAACCCAATTCCCCCACTCCCAACGAAAACCAGTGAAATAATGGACAGATAGCAATCAAAAAACCCTTATTACTAAATTAATGAGAAGTATTTTTTATAAGAAAAATTCAAATAACAGAGTTTGATTTTTATCCTCTCTATTCAAGTTCTTCTTTAAGTTATTACTATCGCAATAGTGTTTATCCATTAAATTTATGACAAAAGTAGTTTTCAACTACCTATTTGTAACATTAATGAAATATATTATACATCTTAATGTAATAAAAGTCCCATTTTTTTCTTTGAAATTCTGTTGTTTTTCTATTTCTTTTCAACTGCTTTATAGGAATATTGATTCTGCTAATTATTTCGTTGGGAGAACTCCTATATTCTCGACTCTAAAAGACTTTAAGCATTATTACTTTGCCTGTTTTGTCGATAGAAAATTTTGTATGTTTATATTAGATTGAAGCAGAATAGAGGTAACTTTTTTTACGATCGATAAGCCATTATTAGAATCCCCATGAATGCATATCGTATCTGCTTGAATAGATACCTCTTCTCCTTGTACAGAGACAACTGTTTTCTCCTTCACCATTTGTAGTATCTGTTTAGCTGCCTGATCTGCGTCATGGATAAGAGCCTGTTCCTGTATACGTGGCGTTAAGCTTCCATCTGACTGATATGTTCGATCTGCAAATACCTCGTTAGCGGTTTGTAGACCATACCTTTTACCTGCTCTGATCATCTCACTGCTTGCTAGACCAAAAAGGATATACTCAGGATTCACCTTATAAACAGCTTTAGCGATTGCATCTGCTAATTGACTATCTTTTGTTGCCATATTATATAATGCACCATGTGGCTTTACATGCTGGACTGTTCCACCTTCCGCCTTCACAAAAGCTTCTAATGCTCCTATTTGATAAACGACGAGATCAAAAACTTCACTGGCCGATATGTTTATTTCTCTTCTTCCAAAGCCCAACACATCATGAAAACCTGGATGTGCTCCAATCGCTACGTTATTCTCAAGAGCAAGACTCACCGTTTTTCTCATCGTTGTTGGATCGCCAGCATGAAAACCACAGGCAATATTAACACTTGTTACAAATGGGATAATCGCTTCATCATTACCGATTCGATAAGCGCCATAGCTTTCACCTAAATCACAATTTATATCAATAGACATTTAGACTCCCTCCAATTAAACAAATCTATTTTGAAAAAAATATTTTTCTATGAGCACCTAGTTCTCCTACCTATCTATCCTCATTCTAGATAAAAGTATTTTTAACCTGCTAACCTTTCTACTTTCTTAAAATATAAAAATGCGGTGGTCCCAATATAGAGGACTACCGCATTTTTATTACATAATGATTTTGATTTTTTTCAAATATGCCTATCTTTTAATTCTTTCTAATCTTTTCAATCTCATCTGCAACAAATTGAACTTGTGTTCCGACAATTACTTGAATACTTGTTTTTCCAATAATATTAATCCCAGGAACACCGGTTGCTTTAATTTTTTGTTGATCCACTACATCCATATCCTTCACTTCAATTCGCAAACGCGTCACACAATTATCGACAGATGTAACATTACTGTCGCCGCCAAGACCTGCATAAATTTCAGAAGCCATTACAGCAAATTTGTTATCAGTCGTCACTGCAACTTGATCTAGTGATTCATCAATAATCTCCTCATCTTCTCTTCCAGGTGTTTTAAAATTAAATTTAGTAATAAGGAAACGGAATAAGGTATAGTAGATAACAGCAAATACTAACCCTTGGACAATTAACATATACGGCTTATTAGCTAATGGCAATTGGGAACTTAAAACGAAATCGATTAATCCTCCACTAAATCCAAAGCCTGCTGTCCAATGAAAGCTTGCTGCAATAAATAGAGAAATACCTGTTAAGAAAGCATGAACAACATAAAGTGCTGGCGCTGCAAACATAAACGCAAATTCAATTGGTTCCGTAACACCCGTTACAAAGGCAGCAATACCTGCTGCAAGCATTAAGGAAGCTACTTGTTTTTTTCGTTTTGTTTTAGCTGTATGATACATGGCAAGAGCTGCTGCCGGAAGGCCAAACATCATCACCGGGAAGAATCCTGCCTGATACATACCAGTTATTCCTTTTTCTCCATTGCTGGACCAGAAATTATTAATATCATTTATCCCTGCAATATCAAACCAGAATACAGCGTTTAAAGCATGATGTAAACCAGTTGGAATAAGTAAACGGTTAAAGAAGCCATAAATTCCTGCGCCAACTGCTCCGATTTTACTGATTGATTCCCCAAAGGTAACAAGTCCTGTAAAAATAACTGGCCAAACAAATAATAAGATAACAGAAATGATAAGCATCGAAACAGCACTAAGAATTGGTACAAGTCTTTTACCACTAAAGAAAGCAAATGCTGGCGGAAGTTGTGTCTTGCTAAAGCGATTGTATAGTGCTGCCGCGACAGCACCTGCTAAAATTCCGATAAATGCATTCTCAATTTTAGAAAATGCTAAGTTTACATCCTCCACATTAATCCCTTGTAGCATTGCAACAGATGCAGGGGATAATAATGTTTTGACAACTAAGTATGCAACTAAGCCACTCATTGCAGAAGCGCCGTCTTTATCCTTTGATAAGCCTAATGCAACCCCTACTGCGAATAAGATTGCGATATTATCTAATATCGACGAACCTGCTTTAATTAGAAAAGATGCAATTGGGCTCCCTGCTCCCCATCCACTTGGATCGATTGCATAACCAATCCCCATTAATAAAGCTGCTGCTGGTAAAACAGCAACTGGCAGCATCAATGCACGCCCTAGCTTTTGTAAGTACGATTTCATTTAACTTCCCCCTATAATAAAAATAAGTTAAAATAATGCCATCCTCTACTGCTTTAATAAGAGACCTCTATGTACCATGACTTTTTTGGCATCCCTCCTTTAATAACTTATAGAAATCCACCTAGTTTTTTTGAAAATAAAATTGAATAGCCTTCTTAATATGACCTTCTGCCATCTCAAGATAATGAAGCGATTCTTCCATTGTTCCACCTGTTAACACGCGGAAAATCGATACTTTCAAATTATCATTATTCTCTTTTAGTGTATGTGCGGCTTCTGTCTCACTAAGACCTGTAGCATTCATTAATGTTTGTATAGCCCGATGTACGAGCTTATTATTAATTAACTTCATATCTACCATTTCATTACGGTAGACCTTCCCTAGTCTCACCATAGCTGCAGTTGATAACATATTCAATACCATTTTTTGAGCAGTTCCTGCTTTTAACCGCGTAGAGCCTCTAATAACTTCTGGACCTGTTATCGCCTCAATTCCATAGTCACAAATAGAGGAGAGCATTGTATTTTCATTATTGCTTATACCTATTGTCAGTCCATTTTTTTCCTTCCCATAATGAATGGCTGCAAGCACGAACGGAGTGGATCCACTAGCTGTTACACCAATTAACACATCTTTCGCTGAAAAAGCATGGTTATCCAATGTTGATTGTATAAGTTGTTCATCATCTTCTGTCTCTTCCAAAGAAGTCCACATAGCATCATAACCACCTGCAAGGATTCCAGTCCATCGATCCTGCTCAATGGAAAAAGTAGGACCAAGCTCGACAGCATCCACTACTCCTAATCTTCCGCTAGTACCTGCTCCAATCACAAAAATTCTCCCGCCCTGTTTCCATCGATCCACAATTCCATCAACCGCTAATGCTATTGTTGTCAATGCTTCTTTGACTGCATTTGCAACTCCTGCGTCTTCCTGATTCATAAACTGGACAATTTCCATTGAACTCCATTCATCTAATAATTGGCTATTTTCATTACTATTTTCTGTCGTTCTATGCTTCTTCATGATTGTGACCTCTTCATATCAATAACAAATTTATAACGATCTGCTCGATAAATCGATTTAACATATTCAAAAGGATTCCCATTCTCCAAATAACTATATCGTTCCATCAGTAATACTGGTGCTCCTTCTTTTATCCCAAGAGACACACTTTCACTTTTTTGAGATAAAGTCGACTCTATTGTTTGTGTAGCATGACTAATCTTTAAATATAAAGATTGTTCAACATATTCATAAATAGAGCCATGTAAAGTCTCTTCTTGTAGACCTTTAATCAATGTAGTCGGAAGATACGAGGTTTCAAGCGCCATTGGAATATCATCTGCTATTCGCAACCGGCTAAACTCATACACCGTATCTCCCTCCTCTATCTTTAGTTTAGAGGCAATACCCCTTGGACACGGAATCGTCTTAAAATCTAGAATTTTCGTTTTCGGTGTTAATCCTCTTGAACGCATGTCTTCCGAGAAACTAGTTAGTCCAGAAAGTTCTTGCTCTACTTTAGGAGCAGCAACAAAGGTTCCCTTACCTCTTTGGCGAACAAGTACGCCCTCTGCCACTAAATTATTAATGGCTTGGCGAACTGTCATCCTACTGATACCGTATTTTTCAGAAAATTCCCGTTCTGAGCTAATGGGATCCCCTGGTTTTAATACTTTAATGATATCTTTGATTTCCATCTCTAATTGATAGTAAATAGGAATATGCGAATCTTTTATGATCAACTATACACACTCCCTTTATTTTCTTTCAAAATGGATAATGCTTCTTGATCAGCTATAATCGTCACATCTGGATGTTCTTTTAAAATGGATGCAGGCAGATCCTCCTTTACTGCTGCTTGAAATAACTCGTTTAGTACAGGCGCTTTTTTCACCCCAGAAACAAGTAAGACGATTTTTCGGCTCTTCATGATAGTGGATATCCCCATAGAGATGGCATGTGTTGGAACATCTTCCATCTTAGTAAAGTATCGAGCATTTGCTTCTCTCGTAGAATCAGTCAGTTTGACAATGCCTGTCGTAGAAGAAAAAGAAGTACCTGGTTCATTAAAACCGATATGCCCGTTTTCTCCGATCCCTAAAATTTGCATATCTATTCCACCTAATGATTCAATCAGTTTTTCATAATTTCTACCTGCCTCTTCATCGTCAATACTTTTAGCGAATGGCAAATAGGTTTGATTTTCTGGGATATTAATATGGTTAAATAATTGCTCTTTCATATAGTAGTTATAGCTTTGCGGATTGTCCTTTTCTAATCCAATGTATTCATCTAAATTGACCGAAATAGCCTTTTCAAAGGAAGTATTATTTTGGGTAAAATCCTTAATTAAATGCTGATATGTCCCTATCGGTGTCCCACCAGTTGCTAGTCCTAATACACTATTTGGCTTAGTGTGAACTTGCTCGATTATTGTTTTTGCTGCTACTTTACTCATTTCTTCATAGTTTTGTACTTCAATTAGTTTCATGCTGTTACTCCTCCATTCGAATATACGATTTGTCCATTACAAATTGTTAGCATAACTTGATTATTTTCATCTAACACCACTAAATCTGCATCTTTTCCTTTAGCAATACTGCCTTTTTTATCTAAAATCCCTATTTGCTTAGCCGGATTGTAAGAAGCCATCTGTACTATATCCTGCAAAGTGCATCCTGTAAAATTCATCATATTATTTATGGCATCATTCATTTTTAATGTACTTCCCGCAAGAGAACCATTTTCCAATAATGCCTTACCATCCTTAACAATTACTTTTTGACCGCCTAGTGATGAAATGCCATCCTCAAGCCATTTTGCACGCATGCTGTCCGTAATTAGAATGATATGATCAACACCTTTTTGTAAAAAGGCAAGTTTTACGATTTCTGGATGAATATGAACGCCATCTACAATCATTTCTGCCATTAGCTCAGAATGAAGCAACGCACCACCAGCAACTCCCGGATCGCGATGATGAAAGCCTCTCATACCATTAAAGAGATGTGTGACATGATTGACTCCTGCTTGAATGCTTTTTAGCACTTGATCATAAACAGCATCTGAGTGCCCCATGGATGGAACAATATTTTCAGCTTTTAAATAGCGGACAAGTTCAAAATTGCCATCTTCCTCAGGTGCCATTGTAACAATTTTTATTTGATTGTTAGATAAGCTTTTCCATTTTTTAAAAAGCGCTACATCTGGCTTTTTAACCGATTGAATCGGTTGAGCCCCAACTCTTTTTTCTGAGATAAACGGACCTTCTAAATGAATTCCGATTATTTCCGCTTTTCCCGTTTGATCAACAGTTTCCATATACTGAGCAATAGTTGAAAGCGACTTTTCGATACTTTCTTCATCTTGAGTCATTGTCGTTGCTAAAAAGCTTGTTGTTCCTTCCTTTGGTAATGTATTAGCCATGACTTCTAAGGCATTTAGTGTCCCATCCATCGCATCTGCATTATTTGCCCCATGGATATGAATATCAATGAATCCTGGAATCAAATTCATACCCTTAGGGAAATCTATTATGCGTGCATTTATCCAGTCTTTTTCCTGAAAGGAATCCATTAAACCAATCGCATCTATTTTTCCTCCCTTCACTACTACATATCCTTTTGGAGTAACCTCTGTTTCTGTGTAAATACATAAATTTTTTAATACTAATTCCTGTAGTTCATCAGTAACCATGATTTCATTAACCCCTTTTAAAATTGTTTATCAACTATATATCTAGATGTCTATACCAGTTAGTTCGTACATATTCACTATTATATATACTACTAAAAGTATGCCTATAAATCTCTAAACTTGTCAGGAAATTTAACAAACTTTTTTTCTTTTCTTCGTTATAAATTTTTAGTAATCGCTTTCATATAAGATTATAGATTATTTCCTTTTCGCGCGTCAACCTTCTTATGTCCCATTACTATTTTTATTTTATTTATTAATTATAAAATGATAGCAGCCAAAGCATAACTTTGCCAACTTCAGCTGGTATCAATAGTTAAAATTTCTTTCCATTCTTTCTTATAACAAATAATTATAGTCTGCTCTAAATTTTTCTTACACTTTCCCTATAAATGATTTCAAATCCAGATACTGTTTTCATCGAAGTGTCTTCTCCTCTTATCAGACTAAGCATCTTTCTGGCTGCAAGGCTGCCAGCATCTTTATAAAAAAACTTGGCAGTTGTTAAACCCGGATGAATCATTTCCGTCATTTCATATCCTCCGAAACCAGTAATGGAAAGATCATCCGGGATAGAAATCCCTTTTAAATAAACCGCTTTCATTGTTTCCATTGCAAGATTGTCTGTTGCACAAACAAAGATACTAGGTCGAAATGTATCGATTATTTCAGGAACAATGGAATAAGATCCTCCTGTATGCATATCTGTTTCAAAAAATCTTACATCTATACCTGCTACATCCTCCATACTTTTTTTAAAGCCTTCTCTCCGTTCCATTCCGACTGCAATATTTTTTTCCTTTACTCCTAGGAAGGCAATTTTTTTATGTCCTTGCGACATCACATATTTCCCGACTTCATAGGCTGCTTCGTAATCATTATGAATTAAAGAATGAATCTCCTTATGCTGCTGCCCTACAATTAACACAGGAATCCCTACATCTTTTATAATTGCTAAGTGGCGTTCCGTTATTTCTGTTGGTAATAAAATAATTCCTGCAACCTTCTGTCTTACTAAAGAATGAATATTTTCTATTTCTCGTTCTATATCTAGATTTGAATGAGAAATTAACATTTGATAATTCATTGTCTTTAACTCTTCATCAATTCCAATTAATGTTCTCGAAGAAGCATACGAATCTAGTCTAGGAACAATTGTCCCAATGATATTTGTTTTCTTTGCCTTTAAGCTTTGGGCAAATGCATTGGGTGTATAGCCTGTTTCTTTAATAATATGTTGTATTTTTCGTTTTGTTGCTTCACTCACAGAACCATCATTTAAATAACGAGAAACCGTACTTTTCGCTACGCCTGCAAGTCTAGCAATATCACCAATTGTTGTCACCAATAAACCTCCTTATTAATTGCACTTGCAAAACATAATGGTTAAAAAGCTTCCAATCCTATATTCCACTCATCAGCCAAAATAGAAAGCCCTTTCATTTCATCGTACTTTATTCACTTTATAGCTGCTTTTCCACTTGTCGCTTGCTACTTTTATTATACAGGATAATTTTACTATCGTATTAACTATTTTTTTTATAATCGTGGAAGTATACGTTCCCGCTTGTTGATTCATAATGATTGCTATTAGGATTCTTCTTTTAGCGTTAATTATGAAGGTAGGGAAAATAATGAAAAGTATATCAGCTCTTCAAAAAAATACTAAATATAGCTATGATTTATATCAAAGTGAAAACTATTTAAATCAGCCCCTTATTTCGGTCATCACACCCGTATATAATAGTGAAAAAACAATCAAGCATACGATTGAATCCGTTTTACAGCAATCCATTATGCCACAAATTGAATATATAATCGTCGATGATGGCTCTAAAGATCAGACTCGTTCTATTTTAAAAACGTTTGTTACCAAACATCCTAATATTAAAGTCGCCCTTCTTGCGAAAAATACTGGTACCCCAGCCTATCCTAGAAATTTAGGAATCGAACTTTCATCTGCTCCCTATTTAACTTTTTTAGATGCCGATGATTGGTTTGAAAAAACTGGCTTAGAAAAACTTTATAGTGTACTAAATGAAACCGACGATGATTATGTAGTTGGAAAAACGATTAGAGTTACTTCCAATAAAAGTGCAATTGTAGCAGAACATGAATCATGGAAAGAAAGAAGAAGTATTCATCCGACAAGTATCCCCCATATTTTTCATCATTTAGGGCCTAGAGCAAGATTAATGAAATCTAGCATTATTAAAAAAAATCAAATTCAGTTCCCAGAGATGAAATTTGCAGAGGATAAGCAATTTTTCATGGAAGTGCTGACTAATTGCCAAAAAATCTCTACAACAGAATCTATTGTCTATTATTTAAATCGTTTAGATGAAAATAACGAGTCTCTGACTAAACAAACGAACGCTTTAAATAAAATGCGTTGTAATCGAAAAGTCATTCACTACTTCAAAGAGAAAGAAATGGATGCAGACTTAAAGCGAATGCTCTTTAATCGACTTTATGAATTTGATTGCTTTAATGGTTTTATGAATCGTTATCATACGCTAAGAAGTGAGAATGCCCAAACCTATAAAGAAAAAATGGATGAATTTTTAAAAAGAAAAGCATATATATCAACCATGAAAAAAATGTTACGGACGACTACTTCCTTGGATTATGAGATCAGTGACCATTTTTATCATCCTTATAATAAGGTTTGTTATCAATTATTCTTGCAAAAACGCTATAAGGATATCGAAACATTATTTAAGTGGATGAATCAAGAAAAAAGCAAAAAACATATTGTAAAAGATGGTACTGCTTACTGGGTCTCTCCTCTAAGCCAACCGTATAACTATATTAAAGTTCCCATGTATGGAGAATTAGTAAATTGTGAATACGGTAATGGTTTCTTCCGGTTCGATATTAGTATAGCAGGGGATTTTCCGCAAGACATTGAACATATGCTTTTCCGGGATCGAAACAATATGCATAACCAATTTTTCTTTCCGATTGAACGATATGATGGGTCTTTAAAAAGAATCATGATACCGGAAGAATTCTTTGCTCCGTTTGGGAAATCAGTATACACGATTTATTTATCCTATCGAGATTACCATAAAGTTCAATTGCATATTCCGAATCCAAAGCTTCGGTTAAAAAAGCGCCAAACAGATAAGCATCATTTTTACAAAACGATTCATAATCATTTGGCGTTAAAGGTTCTTTGATAGATTAGATTAAAAATATATTATGTTCGAAATAAATGTTAATTAAGTGACAAATTGTTTTCCATGGCGACCTCTCGCTTTCCATGTGTCGAGCGGTCACCTCGGAAAACCAAATATATTATTCGTTTTTAATTCCCCAAATCTTTATTCTACACTTTTCCAGTAACCACTTTAGTAAGAAAGGGGTTTCTCTATTATTTTTCCTTTATATTTTTTTGCAAGGTATTTATAAATCGAAAAAAGGCCATTGTTCCTTCGTCATCCCTTTTAAAAACACCGGCGTGATGTAATATGGTTTCAAAAACAATTCCTATTTCTTTTTGTAAAATAGAGTGAACATTTTCTTTCGTCATTTGCGGGTTTTTCTCTTTTACTGTTTTTGCCCAGTCCAAATGTTTTATAATAGCAGACTCTTCCTTGATGCTTGTTTCAAAATTAGCTTTTACTATATTCTCTGCAAGCAAGCTCATTTCTTCTTTTAAACGTCCAGGCAAGACTGCTAAGCCCATCACTTCAATGAGACCGATATTCTCGTGTTTAATCGCATGGACTTCTTCATGTGGATGGAATATTCCGAATGGGTGCTCCCCACTAGTACGGTTATTGCGCAACACTAAATCGATTTCATACAATCCGTTGTTCATTCTGGCAATCGGCGTAATTGTATTATGGCGAGTACCATCTGTGTAAGCAACAATGTCTACCCTTTCATCACTATAATCAATCCACTCATTTAAAATATAATCAGATGCCTCCACTAATTCTTGAATATCTGTTCCTTGTAACCGCAGAACAGACATTGGCCACTTGACAATCCCTGCATGTATAGAAGGAAAACGATCCATGGTAAACGCTGTTTCTATTTCAGCCTTTGCCATCGGAAATTCATGAAATCCTCCTTGAAAATGCTCATGCGTAAGAATAGAACCCCCTACAATTGGAAGGTCTGCATTGGAACCAATAAAATAATGAGGGTATTGTTTGACAAAGTCTAGTAATCTTGCGAATGTCCTATTGGAAATAGTCATTGGTATATGCTGCTCGGAAAAGCAAATAGCATGCTCATTATAATAAACATATGGCGAAAACTGCAGGAACCATTGTTCTCCCTCTAATGTTACTGGGAGGATACGATGATTTTGCCTAGCAGGATGATTGACTCTTCCCGCATAACCAGCATTTTCTTTGCATAGCAAGCATTTTGGATAAGAGCCTTGCTTTAATTTTTTCGCAGCAGCGATTTCTTTCGGATCTTTTTCTGGTTTTGACAAATTAATAGTAATTTCTAGTTCCCCGTAACTTGTTTGTGCCAGCCATTCTTCATTTTTGGCAATTCGATCGGTTCGAATGTAATCTACTTTTTTCGAAAAATCATAGAACCAACTCGTCGCTTCCTTTGCTCCTCTTTCTTTATAAAGCGTTTCGAATCTATTATTTATTTCGGATGGCAATGGCACAAAGCAACCCATTAATTTTGTATCCAATAAATCTCGGTAGGTAATCGTATTCTCTGATAAGCGATCATTTTCCGCTGCCCAATCTAGTATACTATCTAATATGCTGCGCAAATTCGGATCCGCTACTTCACTCTTTTCCGATAGGATAAAATCATCCAATTCTAAAATTTCGAGTAATTTATTTCGAACCACATCTATATCCCAACTTGTTATTAAGTTTGATTTAAGTCCATAATGAAGCAATTGTTCTACATGATGATAAATAGTTGTTGTCATCTAACATTGCTCCTTTCTTCTTAGTCATTTCCACTATCTATCTTTATAGCCTTCCGGATTTTCTTGGAACCATCTCCAAGCACTTCCGATCATTTCTTCTAAAGAAGTATATTTTGGATTCCATCCTAATTCTTCTTTCGCTTTTTCTGACGAGGCTACTAATCTTGCAGGGTCCCCCGCTCTTCTTGGGGCAACTACCGTTGGAATAGGATGTCCTGTTACCTTTCTTGCCGCCTCGATTACTTCTTTCACTGTAAATCCTGTTCCGCTTCCTAAATTGTATATCCCACTTGATTCTTCTTTTCGTAATTTTTCCAAGGCAAGAATATGGGCATTAGCCAAATCGGTAACATGGATATAATCTCTTATACATGTTCCGTCATGGGTATCATAATCCTCTCCAAAGATGCTAATGGCCTCTCTGCTCCCTAATGCCACCTGCAAAATGATTGGTATAAGATGTGTCTCCGGATAATGATCTTCACCTATTTTTCCGTCCATATGTGCCCCTGCAACATTAAAGTATCGAAGAGCCACATAATGAATTCCATATGCTGCTTCAGACCATTTTAACATTTTTTCAATCGCCAGCTTTGTTTCTCCATATGGATTTGTTGGAATAGTAGGATCGTTTTCCTGTATCGGAAAATTTTCTGCTTCTCCGTAGGTTGCTGCAGTCGATGAGAAAACAATTTTTTTCACGTTGTTTGCTTGCATGACCTTTAATAGCGACATAGCACCATAAACATTATTGTCATAGTACTTCAATGGATTGTTTACACTTTCTCCTACTAAAGAGTCAGCAGCAAAATGGACTACCGCATCAATCGAATGTTTCTTAAAGACATCGTCTAAAAAAAGTTCGTCTCGTAAATCACCAATATAAAGAGTTGCATCTTCTAATACGGCTGCTTTATGCCCAGTTTGAAGATTATCTACAACAACGACCTCTTCCCCTCGATCTAATAGTTCAGATACCATATGACTCCCGATATAACCAGCACCACCACATACTAAAATTGTCATTTCTTATTCCTCCTTTAATGAACTAATTTTTAGCCTTCAACGATTTCTTTTGCCCCGTCTCCAACTTGAACAACATAGAAGTCTGCCTGTAATCCTGTCTGCTCTCTGTATTGTGCTCCTACTTTTTCGATAAAAGATTCAATATATTCATTGGCAACAATGCTGATTGTACAACCTCCAAAGCCTGCACCTGTCATGCGAGAACCAATGACGCCCTCTTGTTCCCAAGCTGCCTCCACCAAAGCATCCAGTTCTTTTCCGGTAACTTCATAATCGTCTCTCAAGGAAATATGAGACGCGTTCATCAATTGTCCAAATCCCGCAATATCGCCATCTTCAAGTTTATTTACTGCCTCTATTGTTCTGGCATTTTCATATACAGCATGTTTCGCTCTTTTTCTATCAACACCTTGCTTAATTAAATGAGCATTCACATCAAATTCAGCGGGAGTTAATTCTCCAAGTGAACGAATATCTAATTCTTCCTGCAAGTCTTTTAGTGCTCTTTCACATTCTCCTCGTCTCTCATTATATTTAGAATCAGCAAGACCTCTGCGCTTATTTGTATTTGCAATAATTAACGATGCCTCATCTAAATCAAGTGGACTATAGGTATAATCTAGCGTATCGCAATCTAGTAAAATAGCATGCTTCTCTTTTCCCATTCCAATCGCAAATTGATCCATGATGCCACAGCTTACGCCAATAAATTCGTTTTCTGCCTGCTGACACATTTTCACTAAAGAGACTCTGTCAATTGCCAAGGAATATAGCTCATTTAGCATAATAGCAGTCACTACTTCAATGGATGCGGAGGAAGATAAACCTGCACCGTTTGGAATTTCCCCAGCGTACAAAACATCAAATCCAGAATCTAATTTATATCCATGTTGTTCAAGCGTCACAATCACACCTTTTGGGTAATTTGCCCAATCATCTGCTTGCTCATAGACAAGATCATCTAAAGAAACCTTTATGACACCTAAATTCGTAAAATTTGTGGAATAGAATTGAATCATTCTATCTGTTCTTTTTCGAACTATTGCTGTTGTTCCAATTGATAAAGCACAAGGAAAAACATGCCCTCCATTATAATCTGTGTGCTCTCCTATTAAATTCACACGTCCTGGTGCGAAAAAAGTACGTATTTTTGTTTCACCTTCGTTAAAAATATTTGTAAAAGTTGCAAGTAAATTACTTGTCATTTTTATCTCTCCTTTTATGTGAATAATTACTTTTTCTTTCGTTGCCAACATTTTATATAACCGTTTACATTTTCATTTTATGCTTCAAACCTTTCCCTCTCAATGGTAAAATAAGAAAGGAGAAAGGGTAATATTTTGCTATTCAATACTTGTATTTCTCATGAAATTCAAATATTAATCCATTTCCCCTATCGATATTTACAGGCAAGTATCTACCTATATTACCTTCACTAAGAAAGGGGCTTTCTCATTGCCTAAAAAAGATAATAATGTATTTGCTTATCGATTTACGGAAAAAATTACAAAAGAGGTCGCCCAAATTTGGTCGATTGGATGGGAAAATCAAACCTCCCATCTTTATAATTGGAAGGGGAAAAAGCGCAAAGAGGAAAGTATGTATGTTTTTCAATATACTATTTCTGGAATGGGATCCATTGAAATGGAAGGAAAGGCTCATAAACTGACAGCTGGAAAAGCGTTTTTAATTGATATTTCAGAGGAGTATAGATATTACCTCCCACAAAATAGTGAGCAATGGGAATTCATTTTCATTACTCTATATGGCGAAACAGTGAAAAAATGTTGGCATTCCTTTACCGAAAATAATCAGGCCATCATACAATTAGCTTCTGACTCTAGACCAATACAGCAACTTCTTCACATTTATCAGCTAGCAAATGAAAAAAATATAAATAATGCTTACCAAGCGTCTAGTCTCGCTTATTCATTTATTATGGAAGTGTATCAATACAAGAAAAACATGGGAGAAATTCAACTGCCTGAAAGTATATTAAATGCAACATTATTTGCGCAAAATCACTATAATAAACCAATTGGCCCTGATGATATGGCTGAGGCAGCTACACTTTCCCGCTTCCATTTCACCCGTTTATTCAAAAAAGTGCTTGGCATTACACCTATCCAATATTTAACGAATATCCGGATAGTAAAAGGAGCAGAGCTATTATATCAAACCAAATATTCCATTGAGGATATCTCCATTCAGGTCGGTTTTGCAAATGCAAACTATTTTACGAAGGTATTTCGAAAATCTACTGGCATGACACCTGGAGAATTTAGGAAGAAGAATATTCGTCCAAGCGAGGATATTCTTCTCTAATTCTTATTTTTCATCAAACATTTCCAAGCTGAACATCCCTTTTTCATAAATAAAGTTCAGCTTCTTCCCTGGTGTCAGCATATTTTCCAGAATATCTTTTGAAGCTTGCAGAGCAATGGACATTCGATTAAGCTGTTCTTGCTCCTCTTCTTGGAGTGTATCTGAATTTTGACTATAAATTGCTTCCAGTTGGTTTTGATAATGGAGTATTTGATTATAAATAGCCTCATACATCGTTTCAATATCGTTATTCATTCAAAAAACTCCTTACGCATAAGATGGTTTAATCTTAGCATATTTTTGCTTGATTTTTACTATAATAAGGGCAAAAATTTACAACTAATCAATATATGTAGCAATCAAATTCGACTAGCCTATAAATGATAGAAGATTATTTTAAAATAATTCATGGAAACAGTTTCAAAATTAATATATATCCTTTAAAATATATATAAAGAAATTTTTTTCTCAACAAAATATTTTTTATGAAATATTTTTTATACTTTCCATATAAAGGAGTTTTTTATAATGAGTTCAACATCCCTCTATTTAGGCGTCGACATCGGTACAACAAGTACTAAATCTGTCTTATTTGCTGAAGCTGGCAAAGTATTAAGTATGCATCATGTAGAATATCCATTACATAGCCCAGCACCGGCAATTGCAGAGCAGGATCCAGAGCAAATTTTTCAGGCTGTATTAGAGACAATGAAGACTGCTATAAAAAAAGCCAAAGTGGATGCGAAAAATCTAAAATTAGTATCCTTTAGCTCTGCGATGCATAGTGTCATTGCATTAGATGAAAATGGAAAGCCTTTAACACGCTGCATTACTTGGGCAGATAGCCGCGCTTCCTCATGGGCAAAAAAAATCAAGGAAGAGCATAATGGCTTAGAAATATATCGTAGAACAGGTACGCCAATTCATCCTATGTCCCCTTTAGCTAAATTGACTTGGCTCAAAAATGATCAACCAGAAATTTTCACAAAGGCGACTAAATTTATTGGCATAAAAGAATATATTTTCTATCGATTATTTAACGAGTTTGTTATCGATTATTCCATTGCTTCTGCAACTGGAATGTTTAATCTAGAACAGTTAAATTGGGATACAGAAGCATTAGAGGTAGCTGGTGTAAAGCCTGAACAGTTAGCAAAGCCTGTTCCTACTACCCATTATTTAACTGGGCTAAAGCAAAAATACGCAACGGTGCTTGAAATACCTGCAGAAACTCCATTTGTTGTTGGCGCAAGTGATGGTGTTCTTTCTAACCTTGGAGTAAATGCTATTGACCCAGGCGTTGTTGCAGTGACAATCGGTACAAGCGGTGCGATTCGTACTGTAACTGATAAACCAGTAACAGATCCTAAAGGAAGAATCTTTTGCTATTGCTTAACAGAAGATCATTGGGTAGTTGGTGGCCCTGTAAATAATGGTGGAATGACTTTCCGTTGGGTACGTGATGAATTGGCCTCTTCGGAAGTGGAAACGGCAAAAAGACTAGGAATTGACCCTTATGAAGTGTTAACAAAGATTGCTTCCCGAGTTACTCCTGGTGCTGATGGTTTATTATTCCATCCGTATCTTGCTGGAGAAAGGGCACCTTTATGGAATGCCAATGCAAGAGGATCCTTTTTTGGACTCGGTTTACACCATAAAAAAGAACATATGGTAAGAGCAGTCTTAGAAGGTGTTATCTTAAATCTTTATACGGTTATGCTTGCCCTTCAAGAAGTTATTGGAGCACCAAAGCAAATTCAAGCAACTGGGGGCTTCGCACGCTCCGAGCTTTGGAGACAAATGATGGCAGATATCTTTGATCAAGAAGTAGTAGTTCCTGAAAGCTTCGAAAGCTCTTGTCTAGGTGCCATTGTTTTAGGGATGTACGCATTAGGGGAAATTAGTGACTTTTCGATTATGAAACAATTAGTTGGAAGCACACACGCCCATCAGCCAATTCAAGAAAATGTTGATATCTATCAGGATTTAACAGCTATTTATATTCGCATTTCTCGAGTTTTAGAGCAAGAATATGATGCAATAGCATCTTTTCAAAATAAATGGGTGAAATAAAAATAATAAGTGATATGTAGCTAGTATATAGTTCAGATAACGTGAAGAAAATGATAAATTACATCCTTTAATCTACTATCAAAAAACAACATCTTTAGCACACTAAATGACGTACAAAAACGCTTGGAAGTCCAAGCGTTTTTCAATTTTCTATTCATCTTTTTCAACTAAAGTAATCGTTATTTCTTTACAAAATTATCCTTAATCTAGTTCATTTATTACAGAAAGCTGACACAAGCTACTGTTTTGTAAGCAAATAAACAATTGATAAAACCATAAATAATATTTTTCCTTTGGAGTTATTTATAATGGCTGTATTAGGTATTATTATTTTGAACTAAACGCAGGTACTGAGGTGTGTATCTCATTTCTCCTATCTCGCCATTGAGCGTGCCAGTATGTCAGGAAAGAATTTCCCTCCAAAGCGCAGGAATTTTGAAAGGCCCGGAACTACACGTTTCTTGTTCTTTTCCATACCTTTGATGCCATGTTTAACAAGTGTATCTAAAGTCATATTGGGAAATTTGTCTCCTTCTTTTACACCTGGTTCGAGATTTGTTTCCGCAACAAGGGGTGGTACCAGCTCCATCACATGAATATTTTTGTCTGACTTATTTAATTGAATACGAAGTGCATCGGTATACATATGAACCCCTGCTTTCGTTGCAGAATACACAGGATGAATAGGTGAAGTTACATATGATAGACCAGAACTAACAGTAACAATCATCGCTTCCTTTTGCTCACAAAGTTGTGGTAGCAAAGCTTTGGTCATCCACATTGTTCCATTAAGATTTGTTGCAATTTCAGCTGTCACCTGTTCAAGCTCCATTTTTTCGTCTAATAATTTAAAAGCACGCATAATTCCGGCTGAATGGAATAAAACATTAGCTTCGGGATAGTTTTCCTTAATGAATATTGCCATTTTGCGAACTGAATCAACACTGGAAACGTCCCCCTGCAAACCAATTAGTCCTTTATGATCTTTCATTACCTTATCGATTGCTTTTTGATTACGACCAATAACAATCACTTTATTCCCACGTTTTAAAAATTCTTTAGCGAAAGCAAGACCTATTCCTGAAGTCCCGCCAGTAATAATTATGGTATTATTTATAATATTCATGATATTCCCCTCTCGCGGTTACATTTTTATTTTTTTGTAACTTCGAATTCACTTTACCTCAACAAGTTACAAAAGTCAACTTTTGTAACCGTTGATTCAATTTTACCTTACTAAATTATGTTGTATAATTAATACATGAAAAATTTAAGTAAAGAACTCATATTAGAAACTGCTCAACGTATGGTAGCTGAACAAGGGATGGAAAAAGTTAATCTATCAAAGGTAGGCAAAGAACTAGGAACAAGTCATGCAGCAATTTACAAATATTTTACAGGAAAGGAAGAATTATGGACAGCGCTTGCCCTTTCATGGCTTGATAATGAACTAATAAAACTATTTCCTTTTGACACTACAAATTATTCGTCTACAAAGGAAATCATCCATGATTGGCTGTGGATTTTAAGTGAATCAAAATATCAATCGTATCATCGCGAGCCAGAAATGTTTAAGTTATATACGACATATATAGATGGAAATCCATCAGTCTTAACCCGTCACATGACAGATTTGATTAGCAGCTTAAAAGAAGCAAGTAGATTGGAGGATGAGAGTACACTAACAGCTCTTTTCATAGCGTTTGCCTACTTTTCAGCTCCTTCCTTTGCAGAAAATTGGTCACAAATTGACTTTAAAAGGGAATTCGAAGCTGTCTGGAATTTAGTCGAAGCTGGAATAAGTGTAGGATATAACTAGAGGTTTTAGAGTGTTGGAATAACTAGATTGAACAGGCTAGCATATTTTCGGTTGAGAACTTGCTAGCTTGACTTTTACAAGATATTTATTTCCACACCTTAGAGATACAAGGAAATACTTCAACAACTAGACAAGCATTTTTTCTAAAAAAAATCCTTCAGCACATATATCTGCTAAAGGATCTTCGTTTTATTTTGATTCTACACTATGACCGCCAAACTCATTTCGTAATGACGCAACAACTTTACCTGAAAATGTATCTTCTTCTAAAGAACGATAGCGCATCATTAACGATAATGCTGTAACTGGCATAGCAGTTTGTAAGTCTAATGCTGTTTCCAGTGTCCATTTTCCTTCACCAGAAGAATGCATTACCCCTTTAATTCCTTCAAGCTTTGGATCCTTAGAAAATGCATTTTGCGTTAATTCCATTAACCAAGAACGAATAACCGAGCCGTTATTCCATACTTTTGCCACACCTTCGTTATCAAAATCATACTCACTTTTTTCCAGTAGTTCAAAACCTTCTGCAATAGATTGCATCATGCCATATTCAATTCCATTATGAACCATCTTCAGAAAATGACCGCTGCCAGATTCGCCACCATACGTATATCCATTTTCCACACATAAATCTTTAAATAGCACTTCCACCTTATCAAAGATTTCTTTATTGCCACCGACCATCATACACGCACCATTGCGAGCGCCATCTACACCGCCACTTGTGCCAACATCCAAATAGAAAACCCCAAGCTCTTCTAAATCTAGTCCTCTTCTTTTTGAGTCCTTATAGTGAGAATTACCACCATCAATAATAATATCTCCTGCTTCCACATACTTCTTTACTTCTCGTAAAACATTTTCCGTTACTTCTCCAGCAGGAACCATTAGCCAAATTACTCTTGGAGCAGGTAAATTTCTTACTAATTCCTCAATTGTATTTACTCCTGTTACATTTTTATAAGAAATTTCCTTTACAGCGCTTTCATTTATATCAAAAGCTGTTACACTATAATTATGATCCACCATATTTAAAGCCAAGTTATATCCCATTTTTCCTAAACCAATAAGACCAATGTTCATACGTTATTCTCTCCTTTTGAAAAATTTTTTCTCTATATGTTTTATTATACGAAATTTATTTCGAAAATAATACCCCTTTTACAAATATTTTTCGAAATAAATACTAATTGTAAGAAAAATTTTTTCAAGAGACTAATTGTGTTATACTACCACTATATTAATTTGGAAAGGATAGAAGTCGATGGCGCAAAATTGTCTTGGGAAAATTCGTTCCTATTACGCTAGACTGAGTGAAAAAGAAAAAAAAATCGCTGATTATATTCTTGAAAATCCAGAAAAAATCATTCATTCAACAATCAATGAATTAGCAGAAGATTTAGGCGTTGCGGACGCAACTGTTTTTCGTTTCTGTAAAAGAATTGGGTTTAAAGGCTATCAAGCGATGAAAATAGCCTTAGCTTCAGAAGTAATTGAACCCATTCAGCAAATACATGAGGAAATTAACGAAAATGATAGTGTTAAAACTGTCACTGAAAAAGTGTTTAAATCGAATGTACGAACGCTAGAGAATACATTGGAAATATTAAATGGGCATTCCATTCAAAAAGCAGTTGAATTGCTTTTACATGCAAAACGGGTTGAGTTCTATGGTACAGGTGGTTCAGCCGTTATTGCAATGGATGCTTTTCATAAATTTGTCCGAACCGGAATTAAAGCGTTTTCATTCGTTGACTCTCATTTTCAGCTAATGTCTTCCTCTCAGCTTTCAGAAAATGATGTCGCTGTCATTATTTCACACTCTGGTACTAATAAAGATACTATTAATATAATGAAAACAGCAAAAAGCAATGGTGCCAAAACCATTGGCATCACTGGATATCCGAAATCACCAATTGGTCAGAACTCAGATGTAGCTCTATTCACAAGCTCCGAGGAAACAGAATACCGTTCGGAAGCTTTGTCTTCTAGAATTGGTCAGCTTAGTTTAATAGATGCATTGTATGTCAATGTGATGATTTTAAATAAAAGTGTTGCAAATCAGTCATTAGAAAGAATTAGAAATGCTATATCTGATACAAGAATATAAGAAACGAACAAAATTCTCTACTCCTTTGTTTCAACAAAGCAAAAAAGGGAGTTAGTTATGGTTGATACCGTAATTAACTCCCTTTACATATACACACTATTATAATATCTCCATATTTATAAATGGAAAATCATAATCAAGCTGTCCTTTAATTCTTTTTATGTTCATTTTTTCTCCCTTCAAAAATGAATCCAAATCAATGATGACAGGCATCCGATCACTTCCAATTGCAAACCATGCTTTCCTTTCATTAGGGAGATATGCTGCTGTGTGTAGTGTTCCAGACCAAGCATTATACTTATTGGAAAATACCTCTTTATCCTCATCATTTAAAATTCGAAAAGCTTCATACACATTTGAATGACTGCCTTGTTGTCCTTCTATTTTCTGCTTTCTTCGTATCGAATCATCCATTTGATAACGGTTTTCTTCCTTTAAAATTTCAAAATGATTAGTACTTATATTCGATTTTCTGGCAATGACCGACCTTGGTGTTGCTTCAACAACGAATGCTTCTCCACTCGGATCTAATAACACATAGCTAAAGGAAGTTCGATGAGGTATTTCTTTTAGTAACTCAATTGCTTCCTCTACATTTGCACATGTCTCTAAGATTATTCGACCAATCATATTACAAATAAAACCATCTCCAGAACCAACTCGATTAATAAAGTTATAGCCCATTGCTAAACCCTTCTCATTCATGCCATCTATTCTTCCAGTTATTTGCATAGATGGACCGATAACTGCATAACCAGTGTCTGTTGGCTGATAGATCAGATAGCGTCCTTCATAAGAACCTGGATGGCTATCATAGTTTCTAATTAAATAACGCGTGCCTGCTAGGATAGAACAACCACTTCTTCCATATTCGACGTAATGGCCGCCAAATTCTCTTAAAGCATCCTCCATCTTCCATTGAAGAGCATCGGCTAATCCATTAATTTCTGCTAGCATACCAGGAATAAACTTATTAAGCAGTTGAATGGATTCTTTTTCATTTATCGTAAAATACCGTTTCCGCTTTGATGTCCAGTGTTTTATCCGATTAGGCAGAATGGGAGAATCCTTTAATAATTGTCCTTGCATATATCCAAAATCATAATGATTTCCGCGAAACTGAATGAAATCACTATATACTTGTTTCATAACATTTCCCCTTTTAAAAAACTTCGATATGAAGAGTTCTTACTATACTATATTTTTAACTAATGACAAGTAAATTGCTTTTGGTAAATTTTTTTGGAGCTCAGCGCTACCTATAGTCCCTCACTTCCCGCAGGAGTCTAGGCTAACCGCTCCTATTAACTTTATACTAGACAAAAAGGAGGTAAGAAAGGAAATTATCCTTTCTTACCTCCTCTATAGGATTATCGATTAAACAAATAGATCTAAAATTAATACTCCAGCAAATGCAACAAAGGATAGGACAGTTTCTAATACAGTCCATGTTTTAAAGGTTTCTTCTACTGTTAATCCTAAGTATTCTTTTACCATCCAGAATCCAGCATCATTTACATGGGAGAACATTAAGGAACCTGCACCTGTTGCAAGCACTAATAGCTCCACATTCACTCCAGACATTCCAGCTATAATTGGCGAAACGATTCCTGCTGCTGTCGTTAATGCCACTGTAGCGGAACCTGTAGCTATTCGAATTAAACCAGCAATTAGAAAAGCTAATACTAGTGGAGATAATGATAAACTTTCTGACATGGCACCAATCGTCGTTCCAACACCACTATCAATCAATACTTGTTTAAATGCACCACCTGCTCCAATTATTAATAAAATAGAGCCTACAGGTAAGAAACAATCTTCTGTGAACTTTTTAATACTTTCTTTATTCATTCCTTGACGAATGCCTAGGAAATAATAGGCAAAAAAGACAGCAATCAATAAAGCTAATAACGGACTGCCAAGAAAGGAAAGCACGTTTCTTAAGCCTTCTGAGAAGATCGTTAAGTAAGGTGCAGCGGTTCCAATAATCATTAAGATTACAGGCAGTAAGATAGAAAGGAAAGACACTCCTGTACTTGGCAATTTATCTTCTGCTAATGGTTCTGCTGTAATAAGAGTCGATTCTCCTTTAGGAAAGACACGCTTATTAACCCACTTCGCAAATAATGGTCCTCCAATGATTCCAGCAGGTAACGCAATAATCAATGAATATAATAAAACTGTTCCTAAATTAGCATCAAAAATTCCGATTGCAGCAATTGCTCCAGGATGTGGCGGAACAAGTCCATGTACAATCGATAAGCCAGCAATACCA
Organism: Niallia sp.; assembly: GCF_031978665.1. Lineage (NCBI taxonomy): Bacteria > Bacillati > Bacillota > Bacilli > Caryophanales > Bacillaceae > Niallia > Niallia sp. The sequence continues at coordinate 25,678 of NZ_DALZDK010000013.1, forward strand.
GGTAGTGCAATCAATAAAATATTTTTCTTTGTCGCTTTTTGAATAGAGATAACAAGCGGCAATAATATTAAAATACCAACCTCAAAAAATACGGGAATTCCAATTATAAATCCAGAGAAGAACATCGCCCAAGGCAATTTCTTTTCTCCAAAAACGTTTACAAAAAAGTTAGCAATTCGTAATCCAGCTCCAGATTCTGAAAGCATTTTCCCCAAAATCGTTCCTAATGCTAATATTCCAACTAAGTGACCTAATGTGCCACCTACACCAGTTTCATAAGCGCTTACAATCTTATCAAAAGATAATCCTGAAAAAATTGCTAAAAATAAACTTGCAACTGTTAAACTTATAAAAGCATGCCATTTTAATAAGGAAACTCCTAAAATAACAATAACAATTGAAAGTAATGCAATAATTAATAAATAGGCATCCATATTTGTACCACCTTTTCTCTTACTTCTGAAAGTGTTTTCATTTATTGTTTTTATTATACGAAAAAATTTTTCTTTTTTCAACTAATATTTAAAGAAAATTTTTTATTCGTAAAATTTGAGAAAAATAGAGTTTTCTACTATTTCTTATTTTCACCTTTCAAGATAGGGATTTTTTCAAAAAATTTGTTTCATTCTAAAACTAATCTACCTTCCATTACGTCTATATTAGGGAGACTCACCTTTTTAGATAACAAACAAGGAGCTAAATCAGCATGAACAGCCTAAAATGGAAACATCTTTTTATATTCGTTTTTTGCTTCAGCCTTTTATTATTTGGATTCAAAATTTTTGGAAGTGAAAAAAAGAAAGCAGCAGTTCCTCCAGCAAAAAAGCCAGAGGTGAAAATATTATATGATAAAAATTACAAAATGATTGAAATTAATTCATATGTAAAAGATGAAAAGCACGGGGGATACTGGACGAGTTACCCTATCCTTCCAGATGAGACGATATCGTCCACATTGAAGCAGTATATTACAAATAAAATTACCGAATATGATCAGCATATACAACAAGCTAATGTTCCAAAAACACAGGAAACTTCCTTACATATTTCCT
>NZ_DALZDK010000013.1:26739-58211 GCF_031978665.1 Niallia sp.
GCAGACCATCTCTATTCTTTTTGAAACCTATGAATATATCACAGGTGCAAACGGAATTTCAAAATCGGAAAGCTTAACATTTGATTTACAAACACATAAACAGCTTACATTAAAGGATCTTTTCCAAGAAAATAGCAATTATTTATTTATACTTTCCAAAATTGGTTATTGCGAATTAATGAAGGATAGTGACTTAGTAGGTAATGAAGCATTAATAAAGCAAGGAACAGCACCTAAAGAAGAGAATTTTCAAAACTTTGCAGTTCTTAATGATTCCATACTTTTCTATTTCCCTGTAAACCAAGTTGCAGCAAAAGCACTAAGTGTACAAGAATTAGCTATTAAAAAAGAGATTTTACAAGATAAACTGCTACCAATCTATCAAGATATTGAAAAAAATAAAAATCAACTTGTAGAAGCAACGCCTAAAAAAATGGCTACAGAATTACCAGATGTGGCGAAAATTGATCCATCTAAAAAAATTATCGCCTTAACTTTTGATGACGGTCCAAGTAATAAACCAACCAAAAAAATCTTGAAGGCGTTAAAGGAAAATAACGGCCATGCTACGTTTTTTGTTCTTGGCGAGCGAGTTCAATATTTCCCTGAAGTTGTTCAACAGGCTATAAAGGAAGGTCATGAAATTGGAAACCATTCTTGGGATCACCCTCTTCTAACCAAAATCCCCAAGAAAAAAGCCTTAAAAGAGTTTCAGGATACAGATACATTACTAAAGGAAATTACAGGAATGGAAACAACACTTATTCGCCCGCCATATGGAGCAATGCAAAAGGGTTTAAAAGAAGAGCTAGATAAAGAAATTGTGCTTTGGACCATTGATCCGGAAGACTGGAAACAACCATCGAAAAAGAAAATCGTGGAAAATGTTATGCACGAAGCAAAAGATGAAAGCATCATTCTCATGCATGATATTTATGATAAAAGCGCTGACGCATCAATAGAAATCATTGAGAAGCTAACAAACGAAGGATATCAGCTTGTGACTATTTCACAATTACGGGAAGTGAAAGAAGAGCGGAAAAATAAGTGAGATTTAAGTTTATAAGTTTTATCATTATAGGATATAAATTAATTACCATTATTCATAAGAATAAAATTTTAACCTGCTTCATAGGCCATATTAATAACCATATGAATATTATTTATCATTTTTCTATAACAAAAATACCTATTTCATTAGGGACAACCAACTATTCAAATTAATTTACATATTATAAATCAAAAATTAAGGAGGCAACCTTATGCATCCAACAGTCATTACTGGCCTTAACGGAGTAACATATCAAAACTTTCCTCAGCCAACGTACGGAGCTTGGAATCAACAACTGTTAGGAACTGGCGATAATTATTACTACATGATAGGAGGACAAATGTTCAAAATTGCTCCAAGACCACAAGGAACACAAGCATATTATCCTTATTTAGGGCCAAATGTTCCTTTGAGTATAAGAAAAAGACAGTGGTTTTAATTTTTGGTATGCTCTCTCTTCCATGAGCGTGGACATCCTATATTTAAAAGAGCCAATAAATAAAAAAGGGCTTCTCTTTTTTTCGAGAAACCCCTTTTATTAACCTTTAATTATAATGACCTGTACTGGGTTCGAACCAGTGACCCCTTGCCTGTCAAGCAAGTGCTCTCCCACTGAGCTAACAAGTCATGTAGTAAATTTTATTTTATCTTATCCCTATCATATCATGTCCTCTCCCCATATTCTAGAAAAAAATAAAAAGTGACGGTCCAGCCCATCACTTTTTCACACTTATTGCATTCCTCCAAGCAGCTGCTCTAACTGGTTGGTAATCCTTGTCTCGGAATCTGTATCTAATAAGTAGGTTTGATCTTCTTGCTTTGTAATTTGATTATCTGTTACATAAGCTCCTGTTAATATATTTGTCGCACCTAAATTTGCTAATACAGGTTTCAATGCATAATCCATCACCAATAAATGGGCATAGCTTCCCCCCAGCATTAGTGGCAGTACCGTTTTGCTGCGCAGACTCTTTTGAGGCAAAAGGTCAAGGAATGTCTTAATAATGCCTGAATAAGATGCCTGAAATACAGGTGATAAGACAATAACGCCATCACTTTGTTCCACCTTTTGTCTTGCATCTATTATTCCTTGATTCATAAAATCGGCCGTAATCAAGGCATCGCTTGGTAATTGATGAACTTGAATAACATGAACGGCTACTTTCTCTTGCTCTAAAAATTCTTGTGTAAATTGTAAAATACCAGTTAATCGTGAGTCTATTTTATGCCCACCAGCTATGATGGTTACTGTTGTCATCGAAGTCTCCCCTTTGTGAAAAATCTCTCCTTGTAAAAAAATTGCTTTTTTCCTTTCTGTTATTCTAACACGAATAACAGAATATGTGCTTAAACCATGTTCTAAACTGCTTGTGTTACATAAATCGCTTTTCTTATTAATTAGTTCACATTTCAGACAAATTTTTTTGAACTATTTGTGAATCAATTCACAAAATCATTTTTTTCTAATGAGTATTTGATATATTTAACTTGTAAATAATAAAAAACGAAGAAATAAGAAAGGATGATTCTTATGTTTATAGGATTTTTAAGAGAAAATAAAATTGCAGCTGGTATTTTAACGATAATTCGTTTATTTCTAGGTTATTCTTGGTTTACTTCTGGGTTTGGCAAATTAACTGGTGGAGGATTTGATGCTTCTGGATTTTTAACAAACGCAGTTACTAACCCAGTGATGGGCCCAGATGGAGGAGCAGTTTATGGCTGGTACACAAGTTTTGTAGAAGGTTTTGCATTACCGAATGTTGGTATATTTAATGTTCTCGTACCAATTGGAGAAACATTAGTTGGTCTTGGGTTAATACTAGGTTGTTTTACAACAGCAGCAGCATTCTTTGGCGTATTAATGAATTTCTGTTTCTTACTTGCTGGTACCATTTCTCATAATCCCACTGACATCTTATTGGGTATGATTATCATGATCGCGGGTGCAAATGCTGGTTATTACGGGCTAGATCGTTGGGTATTGCCTTATGTGAGAAAAGCAATCTTTAAAAATGAGGAAGAAAATGAAGAATTAACAAAAAAGCCTCGTTTAAGCTAATACAAAAGTGCACTTACTAAAAATAGTAAGTGCACTTCTTTCTCTCTTAGTACTATTCGCCATATAATACCGTTTTATGCTCCTTTATACTTCTTTGACAATCTATTACTCGTTGATTTTTACTACCTTTAAATAAGAGACTTAAATCTCTTTGTTCCATCATAAACCGCCCATCTACTAATACGTCTAAATACATACTTAATTGTGTAAATTCATCTTTATATTTTATCATTAACTCTTCCCAGAGAAATCCTGTATAGCACCAAATATTTTTATTTTCTTGTTTGCATTTTTGCGCTAATTGGATCAGTTCCGTTATTTGTAGCATTGGCTCTCCGCCACTAAAGGTAATCTCATTTAATGGGTTGCTGTTCACTTTGCTCATAATTTCGTCGATTGACATTTCCATACCACCATTAATTCGCCAGCTTTCTGGATTATGGCATCCTCTACAATAGTGGGAACAACCAGCCAAAAAGATTGTAGTTCTTAGTCCTGGACCATCTACAATACTATCTTCAACAATGGATAATACTCTCATTGATGCTTAACCCTTTCTCGCTCTTCTGCACGTTTAGCCGTATTCCACCGATCAAGGGTTCCAACTAGATAGCCCGTTATTCTGCGAATTCTTTCAATTCTCGCATCGTCCTCTTCTCCACAATTGGGACATTCATTGTCGATAATTCCTTTATGCCCACAACTTATACAACGATCTACTGGATGATTAATACTTCCATAGCCAATCCCAGCTTCCTTCATCGTCCGAACAATTTTTTCCATCGCATCAATATTTTTACTAGCATCCCCATCTAATTCTACATATGTTATATGACCAGCATTCGTTAATGAATGAAATGGTGCTTCTCGGTTAATTTTTTCATAAATAGTTATTGGGTAATAGACTGGAATATGAAAACTATTTGTAAAATACTCTCTATCCGTCACTCCTTTAATAATCCCAAACTTCTTTCTAGCTGCCCGTAATGCTTTTCCCGCAAAGGACTCTGCTGGGGTTGCAAGGAGTGAATAGTTCAGCTGATATATTTCCGATGCTTGATCCACTTTTTGGCGCATAAACTGAACAATCCGCAAACCAATTTCATGTGCCTTTTCGCTTTCTCCATGGTGAACACCAAGCAAAGAAACCAAACATTCAGCTAATCCAACAAACCCAATCGATAAGGTTCCCTGCTTTAAAACTTCTTCTAGCTGATCATCTATCTGTAGCTCTTCTCCACCTTGCCAAACTCCTTGCCCATATAAAAATTTAAAATTAACCACTGTTTTCTTACCTTGGTAATGAAATCTTTCTTGAAGTTGGTCAATAACCAAGTCTATCATTTCATTTAATTTATGAAAAAATGATTCTATCGTAGTTGACGCTAAAGCTAGTAAAGGCAGATTAATACTTGTAAAAGATAAATTCCCCCTTCCAATCGCTTGTTCTCTCCCATGAATATTTCCCATTACTCTAGTTCTACACCCCATTGTTGCCACTTCAGACTGTGGAGTACCATCATAATAAGCTAAATTAAATGGCGCATCGATAAAAACAAAGTTAGGAAACAACCGTTTACTTGTTGTCTCGATAGCTAATCGAAATAAATCATAATTGGGATCCCCTATTTGATAATTTATTCCGTCCTTTACTTTAAAGACAATGATTGGAAAAATTGGCGTTTCCCCTGTGCCAAGTCCTGCTTGTGTAGCCAATAATAAATTCTTTGTTAGCATTCTACCTTCCCTTGAGTGATCCGTTCCTAAATTTACGGAAACAAATGGAGTTTGTCCCCCACCTCTGGAATGCATCGAATTACAATTATGTATAAACGCCTCACAAGCCTGGTAGGTTTCTCTTTCAGTCCATTGCCATGCTTTTTGTTCTAACTCTTCCTTATCTTGGATTATCTCACTTAGTTTTTCTTTATTTTGATTGTATGTTTTATGTATATACGGTGCAAGATCATAGTCTAACATTGGGATAGCTTGTCCCCCATGTTGCTGATTTTGATTTGCTTGTACTATGATTGATGTAAGTGCCATTGCACTCATTATAGATTTAGGTTCTCTCATAAACCCATGGCCAGTATTAAACCCATTTTTTAAGATTTTTGCTAACGGAATTTGACAGCATGTTGTCGTACCAGAAGAATAAAAATCAAGATCATGAATATGGATATACCCATTTTGATGTGCGTCCTTCACTTTCTTTGCCAACAAACGCTCTATTGTATAATGCTTGGAAGCAGTAGCGGCAAATTGCATCATATGACTCATCGGTGACATTCCATCAACATTTGCATTTTCTTGAATAAAGTCTTGATTATTGCTTCTAATTATTTCTTCAAACTCACTTAATAATTGAACATCATTACCCATTTAACTCACTCCATTCATAAAGGAATCTTCATCCATTATAATAGCAAGCCTAACGTTTTTCTATATATTGTGGTTTTTTCACAAAATATACACAATATATAGATATCACTAAACGAATTATCGTAAGTTATCGTTAGCTTTATACTATTCATAAAGTGCTTTTATTGATAAACTAATTGTAAAATCAGTAGTGGAGGAAGGATAACCATGACGACAAAAGGGACAATAAAAGAGGCAATCTTATTTAGTAAAGAATTAGGAGAAGAAATGACTCTACTTATCTATCTGCCTCCAGCTTATTCTCCCCTTTATAAATATAATTTGCTAATTGCACAGGACGGGAAAGATTATTTTCAATTTGGTCGAATCGGGAGAATAGCTGATGAATTACATACAAATCATCAAATAACAGGGACAATTATTGTTGGAATTCCTTATTCCTCTGTTCATGATCGCCGGGAAAAATATCATCCAGATGGTCCCAAAAATAAAGCATATATCCGCTTTTTAGCACATGAACTTGTTCCATATTTAGATGAACAGTTTCCCACCTATCAAATGGGATTAGGACGGGGACTTATTGGAGATTCATTAGGTGCAACCGTTTCACTAATGACCGCTTTTAAATATCCACATACCTTTGGCAAACTTATGCTGCAATCTCCATTAGTTAATGAAGAAGTATTACAATTGGTGCGCCAGTTCGATTCCTATCATTTACTAGAAGTGGATCATATTATTGGTACAGGTGAAACTGCTGTGAAGACAACGATCCAAACAACAGAAGATTTCCTTGCTCCAAACAGAGAACTGTCACACATTTTAAAAGCCACCAACACTGATTATACCTACGAGGAATTCGATGGAGATCATACATGGAAGCATTGGCAACCATATATAGCGAAAATGCTAGTAAAAATGTTCCCATCCTAAATTGAAAATACTTTCATTTAGATCTGTGAGGTTCCTTTTCAAGTGCATGAGGACGGAATTTTTGTCTTTTAAGACTAGTTGTTTGCCAAACATTAGATTTTTTCTGAAATCTTTGAACTTAAAAGTATAATTTTGTTATAATATCTTACATATAGAACATTGAAATCGTAATAATAGATAGTCCATTTTCTATATCTTAAAATAACGGTTATTATGAAATGGAGGTTCTTCAAATGAAATATGGTATTGCTATTTTCCCTGGAAAAGAATTGCAGGATTTGGCCAATTCCCTTCGTAAACGATATGATCCGAAATATGCTTTAATCCCACCACATATCACTTTAATTGGTGATTTTGAAGCAGAAAACGAAGAAATAGAAGAAATAAGCAAGAAACTAACAACGATTGCAAGTCATTATCATTCTATTCCAATTAAAGTATCAAAAGTCAGTTCTTTTAAACCAGTTAGTAATGTTGTTTATTTAAAGATTGAACCAAGTACAGATTTGGAACACCTTCATCAAGAACTTATAAGTACATTGGGCGTTAGTCCAGAGCATCCCTTTGTTCCACATATTACACTTGGGCAAAATTTATCGAGTGATGAGCACTTGGATTTATACAGTAATTTACGTATGCAGAATTTTCATTTTGAAGAAAAATCAGACCGTTTCCATTTACTTTATGAATTGGAAAACGGATCATGGACTGTATATGAAACATTCCGGTTAGGAAAGGAATCGTGAAAAAGTGGAAGTAATTGTCGTTAAAACAGATAAAGAATTAGAAGATGCATTTTTTGTACGTCAAACTGTTTTTGTAAAAGAACAAAATGTACCAGTGGAAGAAGAAATAGATGAATTTGAAAAAGACAGCATCCATTTTGTCCTATATGATGACAATAAAGAACCAGTTGGTGCTGGTCGCTATCGAATATTCGCTGAGTATGGAAAAGTGGAAAGAATATGTATCCTCTCTACCAATCGAAAAGGTGGCGCTGGGAAAGCGGTCATGAATAAAATAGAGGAATATGCCTTAAGTAATGGTGCTCCTGCTTTGAAACTTAATGCTCAAACGCACGCGATTCCTTTTTACAGCAAATTAGGATATGAAGTTATTTCCGAGGAATTCTTGGATGCTGGTATTCCGCATAGAACAATGATTAAGAAATTATAATACGATTTGGTTGTCCGAAGGTGCCACCTTTCCTCTAAAAGGATTTCGGTTGATGGCATGCCTAATTGGGCAACCTTTTTTCTTTCCTTATCCATGGTACTAAGCTTAATAGGTTTAATTTTCATGCATTTGCCTACAATAGATGTAGGAAAGGGTGGGTTGCATGGAATTCACGCAAATATTTGGTGAACTTATCATTGGCTATTTCTTGTTGCTTCTTTTAACAAAAATATTGGGGAAAACACAAATCACTCAGATTACTACCTTTGATTTTGTCTCTGTTTTAGTACTAGGTGAGCTTGTAGGGAATGCCATGTATGATTCAAAAACAGGAATAAAAGAAATTACTTATTCCATCCTTCTGTGGGGAGCTTTAATTTTTATCACAGAATTTATTACACAAAAGTTTCGGAAAACTCGACAACTTTTAGAAGGAAAACCATCTATTGTTATTAATAAAGGAAAGATTGATTTTAATGAATTAAAGAAAAATCATTTAGATATTAACCAATTACAACATTTACTTCGCTCAAAAGATGTATTTTCACTTACAGAGTGTGCTTACGCTATTTTAGAAACTGACGGCACGATAAGTGTATTAAAGAAATCCGCGTTTGCCAATCCAACAAAGCAGGATATGCATTTACCACTTGATATTATGTCACTACCGATAAGTATCATTCTAGATGGCGAAATCATCAAAGAAAACTTGCCCCGAGTAGGTTGGAACGAGGAGCAGTTGTTGCAAGAATTACAGAAACAAAATATTCCATCTCATAAAGATATTCTTTATGCCGAATGGCGCGAAGGCTCGCCTCTATATGTACAAAGCTACAAAATGAATTAAATTCCTTTATATTTGTGCATGAAAATAAGTACCCTTTCCAGTGAGTTGCGCAATTAACTTCTCATTGGCTACTTGTTTTTCATGCATTTTATTTTTCTCGTAAAAAGACGGAGAAGGATATTTTACATCTTGATTAGTAAGAAGATTAGCGAGTTTTGCAACAGGGTAAGTTGCTTCTTTCTTATAGATTTTTGTTTTGCTAACGATATCTCTAACCGCATACTGCTCTGCTTGATAATGCGTAATTGGTAAAATATATCCCATCTTAATCTGTCCCTTCTTTTCTAAATTATCGTATCCTTTTCCCTTCTTTAACAAATGTTAAACCAGTTTTCTACTCTTTAAACAATCCTCTGTTTTTGATATGATAGATATTATTTCAAAGGCTGTTTTCGTAAAGTTTGTTGCTATTACCCGCAGCCTGAATAATTTTCCTAACATCATTTCATTAAATACAGATAAATGTATAAAAATAGATTAGAGGTTTCCTATGTTAACAGCTTTTTATTATGATAGACTCATTTCATTAAATACAATCGATCGACAAGAATTACAGAAAATTTATGAAGCTGGCAAAAATGGGTTTCTTGCATGCTCTGTATGTGGAGAAGTGGTAAAGCTTTATTTAGGAATAAAGAGTGCTCCCTATTTTTATCATTATTCTTCTAAACAACCATGTAAGACAGAAGATGTACCTAATGTCCAACAAGAACAAGCTGCCACTATAGATGCAGACTATGAAGAAAAAAACGGGTTTCGAATTCCAAAGAGTAGAAGTATCTCAAAGAGCATTACAGAAGCCACTCCTTTTAAACCGCCTATGTCTGTAAGAGCAACGATTCATACATCTGAATTAGCAAATAGTCTACCCGTTTCTTACCCAAAGGAGTCTTATCTAAATATTCTCGCCCAAAATGGTTATTCACTTGATGCCACCCAAAGTAAAGCTGTTACAATCGACGATGGACACATTCTTGTTCTTGCAGGGGCAGGAAGTGGAAAAACTCGTGTTTTAACAATGAGAGCCGCCTATCTAATTCATGAAAAAAACGTTGATCCTTCAACAATCATGCTTGTTACTTTTACCAATAAAGCTGCAAACGAAATGAAGGAACGGTTATTACACTATCCAATGATGAATAAAGGCTTTGTGCAAAAAATTGTTTCGGGAACTTTCCATAGTATTCTCTACCAAATATTGATTTTTCATGAACGAGAGAAATGGCAACGAAATCAGCTATTAAGTAGTAATTGGCAACGAGAGCTTTTATTAAAGGAAATTGCTCGGGAAAAACAAATCGATGAGAAAGACTTCCCATTTGATGCAGCTCTTCAATTAATCAGTGCCTGGAAAAACAGTATGATCTTCCCCCATGATGTTGAGCCTGCGAATGATTGGGAGCAAAAAGTCGCACAGCTATATACCGGCTACGAAGCAAAAAAACAACAGAGAATTCTGTATGATTTTGATGATATGCTTCTTGGTGGCTACCATTTCTTTCGAGAAAATCCAGCTATTTTAGAAACGTATCAAAAACGATTTTCTCATTTCCTATTGGATGAGTTTCAAGACATAAATAAAGTGCAATACGAGTGGATGAAGCTAATGGCTGGGTCTGCTAAATCTATTTATGCAGTGGGCGATGATGATCAATCTATCTATTCTTTTCGTGGCAGTGATCCAAAATACCTGTTAGATTTTGAAAAAGATTATCCAAATTCACAGACGATAATTCTTGATTATAATTACCGCTCTTCACAAGAAATTGTGTCTGCTGCCAAATCAACTATTAGCAAAAATACAAAGAGACGCGCGAAAAAAATGATTACAGGCTATTCAGGACAACACCCGCTTGCCTTTTATCCTTATGATGAAGAAGAAGAAGCTTCGATGATTTTGACAGATATTCAGGAAAAAATAAAAAATGGTTATGAGCCAAAGGATTTTGCCATTCTCTTTCGCACAAATACGAATAGTCGTGCGATGTTTGAGCGATTAGCCTCCTCCAGCTTGCCCTTTAGATTGGAACAAGATACAGGTTCCTTCTACCAACGGTTTATCGTAAAAAGCATGTTGGCATATTTAAAGCTCATTCATGATCCAGATAATCAACAGGCTGTTGTTGATATCCTGCCTACACTCTTTTTGAAAAAAACTGTATTACAGGATATTAAAGCAATGAGTATTTTAGAGGATTGCAGCTTTTTAGATTGCCTTCATTTTATTAAAACTGGGTTTGCTTTTCAGGAAAGTAGACTTAAAAAGATTCCAGATACGTTAAAGCGATTAATAGATTATTCTCCTCTTGACGCCATTAATTTTATCGAAAAGGAATTAGGCTTTCAGGAATTCATCAAAAAACGGGGCAATGAAGGAAATCAATGGGATAAAGGGTCCGATGATATTCGCGATTTAAAGGTTGTTGCTCGTAAATTTACTTCTATTAAAGAATTTGTGCAGTATACAGATCATATGATGGCAATGAATGAAGAATTGCGAAAGCAATATAAAAATGAAACAAACGTAATTACCTTAAGTACGATTCACCGTGCAAAGGGATTGGAGTATCAAACAGTTTATATACTTGGAACGGTTGATGGGTCCATCCCCCATGACTTTGCATTAGAATCATTCCGAAATAATAACCTTATGCCACTTGAAGAGGAACGTCGCCTGCTTTATGTTGGGATGACAAGGGCACAGCAAGAACTATATCTATCGGTTCCTATGTATCTAAGAGGCAAAAAAGCTAAGGCATCACGTTTCTTATCTCCCTTGTCAATGTCTCCTTTTGTTCATTCATATTAATTATTGGGAGTTAAATTAAATAATTTGCTAAAAAAATAGGGTAACTTGTCATATTTCGATTAGTTACCCAGTTTTCTTTTACTTTTTGTTAATCATTTTAGATAGCGTATTAAAATCAAGCTGTTTGCCGTCTTTTACAATAGATTCCACAATTTTATCCTCTGTTTGCTTTGGAACAGGTTTACCAGCAATTTGCGATACTCTACGAATAACATTTCTCACTGTTTTTTCATCTTTAAAATTTGCATTCTGTAAAGAATTGGCTAATTCAAATATATCCTTCATATTTACGCCCGTTTTTGATTCTATGTTTTTAAAGAAATTATTGTTCATACACGTGTTTCCTCCTTAAGTGAGCTACTTTACATTGTATGAAGCAATAGGAAAAAGGTGAAAAACCGGAGAGGAAAAACGAAAAATGAATAAAAAGCATATCGTTAAATTTGCTGCCAGCCTGCATGCACTTCCCTTTCTTCTGGGCAAGGTGATGACTCAAAAAACAAATGCTGTATCTCGTCTTTATAACTTTTTCTGTTCAATAAATAAAAAGGAGCTCTCTTAGTAAATAGAGAACCCCTTTTTCCCATAAATGATTAGTTGTAGAAGCTAGCTCCTACGATAACTAAAAGGATAAATAAAACAACGATTAATGCGAAAGAAGAGATACCTCCTCCTGCATTATAGCCGCCGCCATAGCCATATCCGCCATAACACATTCCTACTTCACCTCGCTTCTCCTTGTACTCATTATCAGAATATGGAGAATTGAAGTTTATGTATAGGCAAGCTACTATTAACGAATAGAATGTACGTATGTCATGAATGAACGATATTCTAATCATAAAAATCGAATGTTAGCTCTCCTAAGTGATCTATTTGCGCAAGAAATATATCACTTATGTTTAATCCTCTTTTTTTAAGGGCTGAATATACCCATTTTTCCGTAAGATTACATTTTTCTAACGTTCTTTTATCGATTTTTCCGTCCATGATAATTGTATACAACTCTTTTTCTACAGGTGGTAAATCAATCATATCTTCAACCACTAAAGGCTGTTTTGCTTTTTTTAAAAGAACACTTAATTCTCCGTTTGCTTCTAACGTAGCAAATTCCACATCTTCCACTCGAAAGATCGCTTTAATTCGTAATTGTTCCAATAATTCATCCATACTATACTTCTCTTTTTTTAGATGTTTTTCTATTATATTACCATCTTTGATGAATACAGTAGGCGTACCCTCTACAAAATCTCTAAACCGTTTGTTCTTTAAAGATAGATGACTGATAATTAAAGGAATACAAGTCCAAATCACAATAGAAGTAACTCCATCTACCATTTTTATCGCTGAATCCAAAGATATGGACCCTGCAATATCTCCAACTGTAATTCCAACAATATATTCGAAAAAAGATAATTTAGAAAGTTGTTTTTTGCCGAGAAGTTTAGTAATAAAAAATAAACTGACAATAATCAAAACAGATCGGATAATGGTAGTAATTAGTTCCGTCATAACAAGACTCCTATTTATCCTATTCTTTCATCAAAACTCATCCTTATTATCAGTACTTACCCTTTTGGTTTAAAAATGAGAGCACCGATAAAACCAAATATGATGGCAGCAGATATCCCTGAGCTCGTCACTTCGAACATCCCTGTTAATACGCCAATAATGCCATGTTTTTCTGCTTCTTGCATGGCTCCATGTACTAATGCATTACCAAAACTCGTTATAGGAATGGTAGCACCTGCACCTGCAAAATCAGCAAATGGCTCGTATAATCCAAATCCATCCAATATCGCACCAGCAACAACTAATGTCGTTAATGTATGTGCCGGGGTTAGCTTGGCAACATCAAACATAAGCTGTCCAATAACGCAAATAGTACCGCCTATGACAAATGCCCAAAAAAACATTGGAAGCATACTAGTTCCTCCTTTTTCTGTAATTCATTCCATATAACAATCAGTTGGGGGAATAATCTCCTTCCCTAACTGATTAGATTTCAATTGATACAGCGTGCGCGATACATGGTATCGTTTCATTTTGTTGCACTGTTAATGGTGAAAGAAGCGCTCCGGTTGCTACTAATAGTATTCTTTTATACATCCCTTTTTTCATTTCATTTAATAAATGTCCATACAGTACAGTTGCTGAACATCCCGCTCCACTTCCCCCAGATTGTACTGGCTGATCATTTGTATAAATCAATAAGCCACAGTCTTTAAATTTATTTTCGTCTATGCTCAAGCCTTTTTCTTTTAAAAGGGCGATTGCTGTTTCTCTTCCTATTTTCCCTAAATCTCCAGTTACAATTAAGTCGTAATGAGAGGGATCAATATTTAAATCTTGGAAGTGTGCAAGTATCGTATCTACGGCTGCCGGAGCCATCGCTCCACCCATATTAAATGGATCAGCCAATCCCATATCCACTACTTTTCCGATTGTGGCAGAGGTTGTGTAAGGTAATCGTTCATTTGATTGCTTATTTGTAACTAGTGCCACTCCTGCACCAGTTACAGTCCATTGTGCTGTCGGCGGTTTTTGCCCGCCGTACTCAGTCGGATAACGAAACTGTTTTTCAACTGCTGCATTATGGCTAGAAGCTCCTGTTAATACATTAGTAGCCCCTTGATAGTTCACCATGAAAGAAGCGAGTGCTAAGCCTTCCATAGATGTAGAGCAAGCACCAAATAATCCGAAATAAGGGATTTTTAAATCTCTTGCAGCAAAGCTTGATGGCGTAATTTGATTAATTAAATCACCTGCTAAAAAAAACTGGATATCCTCCGGCTTTATTTCACCTTTTTTTAAAGCTGTTTGTGCAGCTTCCTCTAGTAATATCCGATGAGCCTGTTCATAAGAGGTTTTCCCCATCCATAAATCATCATGTAAAATATCAAAATCATTAGCTAACCTTCCATTTGCTTCAAAGGGACCTCCTGATACGCCGGTAGCTTTTATTACTGGATGATTTTGAAAAACCCAGGACTGCTTTCCCTGAAGCATTAGAATCCCCCCGTCATAATAATGAATATTGTTTTAATAAGCGCGACCACAAATGCGGAGAAAACACCGAATAAAATAACCGAACCAGCGAGTTTGAAGATATTTCCACCAACCCCAAGTACAAATCCTTCTGTACGATGTTCAATTGCCGCAGAAATAATACTATTACCAAATCCTGATACAGGAACGGCACTTCCTGCTCCTGCAAATTGCCCTAACCGATCATATATTCCAAACCCTGTCAATAACATAGAAAGAAAAATAACCGTAGCTGTGGTCGGATTACTAGATGTTTGTTCCGTAAAATGGAAGAAGTATATATAAAAATAAGCAATAATCTGACCAATCATGCAAATAAATCCACCGACAAAAAATGCTTTTATGCAATTTTTAAAAACAGGCCGCTTCGTTTCATATTGTTGTTCAAATTTTTCATATTGCTGTTGCTCTGGTGTTTTATTTTTCTTCTTACTGTCTGCCATTTTTATCCCTCCTTACGTTAACTCATTATTTAATTCAATAATCTCTTTCAAACGCTTGTCAGCTTTTTCTTTACTAAAGTCTGGCTCCTGGATTTTATCCCTTAAGCGCATTGTCTCTAAGAAAATTTTAAAATCACTGGAAACAGTAAATTTTTCCTCTGGATATTTAGACTCCAGCATTTCTGTTAATTCTTTTTCGATGCTTTTCATTTTAAAGCGAGCCATCTGCTTTACCTTATAGGCTACTAATGTATCCTTCTTGCCTTTAATTACAGCTACATCATAAATGGACGGAATGGTATTTGTTTCATCCTTAATCCCTTGCACCAATTCTTTTTGACTAGCTTCTGGCTCTGTATAAATTACGACTGGTTCTGGATCCACCTTTTTCAGCATAGACCATCTACTATTTGGTGACTCCTTCTCACAACCAGCTAATAAAACACATATGCTAAAAACCAAAGCGAAAAATGCGTACTTTTTATTCGACATATTCTTCCCTTCCTATGTAAATGATTAATTGATGTATATATTTTCTTCGTTTTAAGCTTTATTTATTAGAGGTTTACACAACAATTAACATCCAATTTTTACAAATTGTTTTTATGCACAAAAAATACCCGCTCAAAGACGGGCATTTTCATTATTTTGTTAATTTTTTTCCACAATTACATCCAGATTTCTTCTTTTTTGATTTTGTTGTTGCTTTCGGCTTTACGGTCTCTTTTATTTTAAATACTTTTTTTTCTAACAACTCCAATCCCTCCAATAATGTGTACTCTGCACCAATAAAAACACTGTTTTCATATGTGCTTATCACATTGTATGATGGAAAGAAATGTATGTGTAAACAACTAGCCTACCATATTCAAACTATTCAACGAACACTCTTTGTAAAATAGCTTCGATTAAGGAAGCTCCTCCTGCTATGGCAAAAACAAGAACAATAGGTCCACAAATGCTTGGAAAGAAATAATATAAAATAGTAAGAAAGATAGCGACCCACACACCTGTACACCAATAACAGCTAATTAACTCACCAAAAAATCCGCGGATTTTTCCCGGTTTCGGTACAATAAATACTTCTGTTTGACCATCTTTATTCTGTTCTTCTACTTCATCTAAAAAAATTTTTCGAAAAAATTCTGTAATTTGGTCAAAAACAACTAATCTTGTTAGACGAAAGCTTGCCAAAATTAATAAAAAAAACTCCATCCAATGGATATCCATTTAGATTCTCCTCTCCAATCGACCAAGAGATTAGTAACGAATGGTCATATGCCCAAATTTTGAGAAAAAAGGCGTTTGTCCGTAACCCATAAGGCCCTTCGGCAATATGTTAGTAATGTAAGAAACATAAAGAAAGAAACAAACAAGGAGGAAAACAATTATGGGTTGTGGAAAAAAAGAAGATATTCTTGGTACATCCAGCTGTGTTTGCGAAGTGGTTCGTGCCATTAAAGATATCCAGGATAATGCTGAAGACACTTGCGAGTGCGAAACAAACTGTTTCTCAGAGCCTCTAGGATCACTTGTATCTCCAACAAAGCGTAATAAAGCAGATACACGTGTATTCGTTTTAAGTACTGCAGATGGCTCTCCATTCCATGCATTTTATACAGGTTCAGACTGCAACTGCGTATCCATCTTTTTCCGAGTGGAGGATGTTTTTGATAACTGCTGTGCAGTATTAAGAGTTCTTGCTCCAATTGGTAAAGACGGAGAAACACTTGATATCGTTGGACACAAAGGAATCGACTTAAGCAAAATTTGTGAGTTAGAAGGCTTCGTTCGTACTTCCAGCTGCATAACAGTTGACTTATCTTGCTTCTGCGCTGTTCAATGTATCGCTGACGTTGACTTAAACGTTTGTGACTAATAACGATAAAAATTGTATATGATTCACCCTCGGGGGACGTCTTACAGACGCCCTCCATTTTTTTAGTTACCTCCTTTCTCTTCCTCTTACATTTTATGCGCTGAAACATTCAACCATGATATTAGACAAACTCTCTGCCTATCTGTTCACGAATTTGTTAAATGTTAATGCAAAAAAAAGAGAGCTATTTCAGATGGAAGAATGGTCATAAATAAATGCTTTTTCGCTAGGCTAGCAAACCTAACGAACAAAAATTATATGACATAAATCCATTTCGAAATAACTCCCTTAAAGGGAAGAATTTTTAAATTCCAATCATTCTTACTTCCTGAATCGCAGAGATTCTTATAGTGACGATTAATTGATCCATCAATTTTATCTCTACATTTTCCTCCGTTAAATCCACAACAAATCCACGTATATTCTCGTTAGCAGTCATCACAATACACGGGACTGGTGGCAACTGCTTAGGAAAATGAAGTAAGTACTCTAATTTCTCGATTATCCCCATTTCTTTAAAGCTCTTCAATCGTTTAAATGCTGGTTTTCTTGGAGTTTTTTCAGCATGCTGCTCCTGATAATTTTGGATTTGTTCTTGGACATCGATTGCAGGACTCTGTTTTTTAGCATCTTCTTTCGCTAGCTCTTTTTTATCTTTTATTTCCTGAAGCATTTCTTCTTTTTGTTTCTTCTCCATCATTTCTTGGTATTGTTTCTGTTTAGAAATTTTTGCAGAATAGCTAACTTGCATATTGCCTTCCATCTTTTTTGTCCCAATCTGAGAAAGATAAGGCTTACTATTCTCACTATACACCTATAATCACCTCCTAAAACAACAAACATATTTTATAGGATTCATCCTAATGTATGCATGATTTGCCTAATATGTAACTTTAAATTATGGAAAAAGAATACAAGTGAAGGGGGAGAATCGATAGGAGTTATGTAAAAATAAAAAGCAAAAAGGCAACCCAACGCTGAAATTAGCTGATAGGTTGCCTTTAATTATATTAACCAACAATGTGGAAGCCTGAGTCAACATGAATGTTTTCTCCAGTAATACCTCTTGCTAAATCACTGAATAAGAATAATGCTGTATCTCCTACTTCTTCTGGAGTAGTAGTTCTTCTAAGTGGAGAACGTTCTTCGATTTCTTTAAGAATAGAGTTAAAATCACTGATACCTTTTGCAGATAATGTACGAATTGGACCTGCAGAAATCGAGTTTACACGAATTCCTTCTTTTCCTAAATCAGCAGCTAAATAACGAACGCTTGCATCTAATGAAGCTTTCGCAACACCCATTACATTGTAATTTCTAATCGCGCGCTCTCCGCCTAAATAAGTTAATGTAACAATGCTTCCGCCTTCTGTCATTAGCCCTTTAGCTTCTTTAGCGACAGCAGTTAATGAATAAGAACTGATATTATGCGCAAGCAAGAATCCGTCTCTTGTAGTATTCATATAGTCGCCTTGTAATTCTTCTTTATTAGCAAAAGCGATACAGTGAGCAATCCCATGAATCGTTCCTACTTCTTTTTTGATTGCTTCAAAGCATGTCGCAATCTCTTGATCATTTGTCACATCACATGGTAAAACAATGCTATCTGTTGAATCTAAAGTAGCCACAAGGTCGCGAACGCTTTTTTCTAATCTTTCCCCTGCATAAGTGAAAATTAAACGAGCACCTGCTTTATGCAAGGAAGTCGCAATTCCCCATGCAATACTTCTTTTATTTGCAACACCCATGACAACATAGGTTTTGCCTTTTAACGAAAAAGTCATTCTTATTCCTCCTATATACTATTACAAGTTATTAGTACCTAGTACTAATTTTACTACAAACAAATAAAAAAAGAAAGCACTGTTGCAATAGGCATTTTCATCATTTTTGTCGTTGGCAACAGTATGTCGTTAATTTCTGTTGCTATTTAGATTTCCCCTTGGCACAAAAACATTTATGTTTGTTCTATGTTGCCGTTAGACTCTTTTTCTTGCCTTCAACAGGCACTGATAAAGATCAATCTTTATACAAAGCTTCCCCATCTTTCCATCGTAAAGAAAGGGGGAAGCTTCTTCATTCACTTATTTAAAATTAAACTCTAACTGCCGCTTTAATTCTGTTACATACTCGTGTGATCCAGTGACAAGTAGATGGTCATTAAGCTGCAGCTCTGTATCTCCATGTGGGATGACGAAATCAGCACCTCTAAAAATTCGGACAAAAATTACGTCTCCTGTAAATGGAAATGAGCGTAGGGACATCCCTTCAAATTCCTTGTTTCTCAATGTTATCTCATGTAAGGATGTCTCCGTATTGCCAAGTAATGCAAAAATATTTGGAGACTGAATTAATGCTGTTAATAAAGCTTTCGTCGATGTGAGCATAGAGAAAACTTCGATATCCTCTCTGCGCAGCTCCTCTTCGTTCTCCATATTTTCCACACGGCAAATGACTCGATCTACCCCTGCTCTTTTAATCATAAGGCTCATTTCTGCATTTAAGAATGAATCTCCTGTGGAAACCACTACAATATCTGCTGAGTAAATATCCGTTTGACGTAAAGTGTCCTCTGAATAATTATCTAGCTCCTTGATTTCAAATAAGGAGTCAGCAATTTGAAAATCCTGCTTTTCTTGTTGTTTATGATAAAAAGTGACATCATACAACGTTGATTTCAACTCTTGATAGACCTGCATTGTTACTTGATTGACCCCAATAATAGAAACATTAATGACTTTTTCTCTGGCTGCATCTTTTGGAAACATCTTTTTAAAGACTATTGGAGTAATAATACAGGATATAATAGCAACTAAAATAAAAATGCCACTCATTTGAGGAGTTATTATATTCAATCTTTCTCCAATCGTTGATGCGGCAATAACAAGTGACAAGGTTGATGTTAATAAAAATCCGGAAGCCACAATCGTTTTTGAATCATACCATTTTTTTAAATAGTAGACCGGTAATAGTTTACTCACTAATAAAGCGATTAATAATAACGGAATAAATAGTAGTAATTTAAGATCTGTAAATAAAGACCATATATCCATACCGACACCAATCATCACAAAAAAAATAGGAATCAGGAATCCATAGCCAAAGGAATCTAGCTTATGAACCAATTCTTCATTAGGTGATAGTAAGGATACTAGCACCCCTGCTAAGAAAGCTCCTAAAATATGCTCAGCTCCGACAGATTCTGATAATGCCACTAGAAAGATAATCAGTGCAAATACGGCTCTAGTACCGATTTGTACCGTTCCTCTTGAAAGAGTATCCATAATTTTGTTATTTTTAATCCTTCTACCAACAAAGTAGAGAATTAAACCTGCTGCAAAAAGAATTAATAAGAGCCAAGTATTCCCACCCGTTTCATGAATAGATGCGAAAACTGCAAGTAGAATCATTGTTACTAAATCAGCGATTACTGCTACAAGCAAAATGATTTGCCCAATAACAGACTTCATAATGTTTGCTTCTTTTAAAGTAGGAACTACCACTCCTAAAGAGATAGTTGCAATTATAATTGTCATTAAGAATGTACTATCAACAAATCCAGCGAGTACAAATAAGAAACTTAACCCGATTGACAGAATAAGAATTGCAGCAAAAATAATAGTTGCTGTTTGAAATGTTTTCGGCTCTAATTTCCCATTAGGCAAGGTCTCTCTTTTTTTCTTACTAGAGAAAGCAGAAAAATCTATCTCTAAGCCACTTAAAAACATTAAAAAGATAAATCCTAAGGTTGATAGAGTTTCTAGCCACATATCCTGTTCAACTAGATTAAATCCACTTTTTCCGATAATTAATCCCATCAGAATTTCGGCAACGACTACTGGAATAATATTTAATTTCAGCCGTTGCAGAATAATAGGTGTTAATAGAGCTACCGTTACAACGATAACTAGTGATGCGAAAGAAGCACCGTGTTCCATCGCTATCCCTCCTCTTTTTTCTCTAATTCGTTAAATAACTCATAAACATTGTTGCCATCCCAAAATAAATTAAAATGCTTATAATATCATTAATTGTTGTAATAAATGGACCAGAAGCTACAGCTGGGTCAATATTAAACCTGTGCATAATAAGTGGAATGATTGCACCAGCTATCGTTGCTACAATTAGCGTTCCAAGAATCGAGACTCCAACTAGAATACCGAGAAATAAATCACCCTTCCATACATACACAACAATCGTAACTAGTATTCCACAGATTGTTCCAGTAATTAAGCCCGTACCTGCTTCTCTTACAATTAATTTCCAGCTACTTTCTTTCCCAATGTCCCCTGTCGCAATTCCACGAACAGCTACTGCTAATGCTTGAGTTCCAGTATTTCCAGCCATTCCGGCAATTAGCGGAATAAAGACAGCAAGGATCGCCACTTGATCTAACGTTTTTTCAAACCGACCAATAAGACTTGCTGTAAACATTCCAAGAAATAATAAAATAATGAGCCATGGAAGTCTCTTTTTTGCAGCAGAAAATGGGTGCTGATCAACAAAATCCATGTTCGATACAGCCGCAAATTTCGAATAATCCTCAGAAGCTTCTTCTTGCATAACATCCACAATATCATCAATTGTTATAATACCAAGCAGTCTTTTTTGAAAATCAACAACAGGAAGCGCCAAAAAGTCATAGTCTTGCATTTTTTTTGCGACCTCTTCCTGATCCTCACTTACAGAGACAGAATAGATTCGATCGTTCATAATTTCTTTTATAAGGGTTTGATTTTCACTAACAATTAAGCTTCGTAAAGATACGACACCAACTAATTGTTTTCGTTCATTAACAACATAGATATAGTAAATAGTCTCTGCAGTAGGAGCCTCTCTTTTCAAAATATCCATTGCAGTTTTAACTGTTTGTTCTGCAGATAAACTAATATAGTCAACTGTCATGATACTTCCAGCAGTTGACTCCTCATAATGCATAAGTGTTTTAATGCTCGCTGCCGTTGGTTGTTCCATGATTGCCAAATAACTTTCTACTTGCTCTTTTTCCAATACATTTAAAATATCGACAGCATCATCAACAGGCATATTTGCCAAAGTTTCTGCTACATAATCAGGGATAAGCTTAGTAAATATTGCTTGATATTCCCAATCATCCATTTCTAAGTTTGCAAACATTTCGGCGATTTCACTTGGAGCTAAGTATTCAAAAATTTGCGTTCTTTCTTCTATCTCCATTTCCTTAAAAAATGAAGCTTGATCATAAGGATGTAAATCAAGGAAATTTTTTCGAAACTCCTGTAAGTTTTCATTTTGTAAAGAATGGAGAATTACCTTATGCTGTACTTCATTCGTTAATATTTTCTCTGACACGCTTTCCTCCTCCTCTCCTAGAAAAATAAATATGGTTTTTATAGTAACAAAAGATAGATGATTTGTCTTTTATTATACACACTCTTCATTCCATATCTTTCCCCAAAAGCAGAAACAATTAACAAAAATGGTTGTGCAGGCTATTGGGTATAGTAAAAAAGAGAAAGAAGGGGGGATTTTATGAAGGTTGATATTATTGGAGATATTCATGGATGCTATGAGGAGTTCAAGCTTTTAACAGAGAAATTAGGATATACATGGGAGCAGAATTACCCACAGCATCCGGAAGGACGAAAGCTAGCGTTTGTAGGAGATTTAACCGATCGTGGTCCTGCTTCCATAGCTGTAATAGAGATTGTCTATTTATTAGTTAAAAACAATTTAGCCTATTACGTACCAGGAAACCATTGCGACAAGCTTTATCGTTTCTTCTTAGGCAGGAATGTAAAAATTGCCCATGGATTGGAAACGACTGTTGCCGAATGGGAACAGTTGAATAAAAAGGAACAACAAAGAATTAAAAGGATGTTTAAAGAGTTATATGAAAATGCACCTTTATATCACAGCCTTGATGACAAAAAGCTCGTAATCGCCCATGCAGGTATTCGAGAAGATTATATTGGCCAGTATCATAATAAAGTAAAAACTTTTGTGCTTTATGGAGATATCACAGGAGAGGTGCATGATGATGGTTCACCGGTAAGAAGAGATTGGGCTAAATATTATAAAGGGAAATCAATCATTGTTTATGGCCATACGCCTGTAAGAAATGTAAGAGAAATTCATCGCACCTTTAATATTGATACAGGAGCTGTCTTTGGAGGAAAATTAACTGCACTTCAATATCCAGAGCTGACAATCGAATCCGTACCATCCAGCATGCCCTTTATTGCAGAGAAATTCCGCACATTTGATGAGGAAACGGTCGGGAACAATAGAAGGTGAGCTTAAATGAGAAAAAGAGTTAAAGATCTTTCAGCTGATCCTTAACTCTTTTTCATTTCTTGTTCAAGCTTTTTCATATCTTCAGGAAGATCAATTGCAAATGTCATCGTTTGTTTCGTAACAGGATGTGTGAACTTGAGAAAAAAACAATGTAATGCTTGCCGATCCATTTCGTTTCTTTTCCCTCCATATAAGTCATCGCCCAAAAGCGGATGTCCTTTATAGGCAAGATGAACTCGTATTTGATGTGTTCTGCCTGTCTCAAGCGATAATTCTAATTTAGAGAAAGGAACATGCTGTGCTACTACTCGATAATGGGTAATAGCTGTTTGGCCATCTTCTCTCACTTCTCTTTTAATAATACTGTCTGAACATCTTCCGATTGGGTCATTAATCGTATCACTTAAGGGCGAGATTTCACCTTCTGCAAAAGCAATATACTTTCTTTTTACATCGCCTGCTTTTTGCTGTTCACTTAATAAATGGTGAATATGACGATGCTTTGCAATAAGAACCAATCCCGATGTATCTCGATCTAATCTTGTCACAATATGGGTCGTAGCTTTAATCCCATGTTCCTGATAGTAACTGACTAAAGCATTGGCCAAACTGCCAGTAGGATGCTCTCTAGAAGGGATCGTATTCATCCCATATTCCTTTTGCACAATCAAAATATATTCATCCTCAAAGATAATGTCTAAAGGGAGCCTTTCTGGAATTAATCCGACACTAGGCAATTCGGGTGGAAAAAGTACCACTAATCGATCGCCATTTTTTAAAGAATAGCGGACATTTTCTTCTTTTCCGTTTACAAGAATCTTCCCACCCTTAAACTTTATATCTGTTAAGGCAGCTTTTGAGATACTTTGTGTTTTCAAAAATTCTTTAATGGTAATGCCTATTGCATGCTGCATAACCCACTCTAACGTAAAGCTCAAGCTATCCGCTCCTGTCTATTTCTTATTCAGAAATGAAAGAATCATGTACTCGTTTCCAGAATGGGAACGGACGAAACCTTGCAAACCGTACTTTCTCTTCTGCAACTCGATATTGAATCGAATGTACTTTTTTATGTAATAAATTCAAATGATCAATAGAAATTTGAAAATCAGGTTCATTTACCGGCTTTAGTACACATGTATGATGTTTCGGTAAAATTAAGGGTGATCCAACCGTTCGGAAAACTCGATTATTAATGGAGGCCATTTCCGCTAGCTGTATCGCTTCAATAGAAGGATGTAAGATTGCTCCGCCCAAAGCCTTGTTGTAAGCTGTACTTCCGGAAGGTGTAGATACACAAAGACCATCCCCTCTAAAACGCTCGAAATGCTTGCCGCTCATTTCCACATCCATTACAAAAGTTCCTTCGATACTTTTCACCGTTGATTCATTTAATGCTAAGTATCTTGTTTCCTTTTCTTCGTTCTGATAACGTACAATCACTTCCAAAATTGGATACTCAATGATGTTATACGGCGTTTTTGCTATGGCAATCACTAGTTTTTCCAATTCAGCTGGTGTCCAATCTGCATAAAATCCTAAATGACCCGTATGCATCCCAACAAATGCGGTTTTGTCTAAACGATTGCTGTAGCGATGAAAGGCGTATAGAAGTGTCCCATCTCCTCCTACAGAAATAACAATATCTGGTTCTTCTTCATCATATTGAAGTTCAAAATCAAGTAAGTATTGTTTTATTATTTGTACTAAGTTTTCTGATTTCGAATCACCCTTTGAGGTAACGGCAAATTTCATTATTTAGTAGCTCCTCCACTCAGTTTAGAAATGCAGAATATAATTATATTTCTATTTTATTCACACAGAAAAAAACACTAACTATTCTTGTCATTTTCTTTTTTGCGATTAAAGAACGCTTGTGCTTCTTGAATTTCTCCACGGATTAAGGACATTTCTTTATCTAGTCGAAAGGCCGCTTCTGCAGCTCCCTGCAACCTCATTTTAATATCTTCGGGAAATTGGCCTTTATACTTATAATTCAGTGAATGTTCAATAGTCGCCCAAAAGTTCATCGCTAGAGTGCGAATTTGAATTTCAACTAGGAGTTTCTGTTCCCCATTTATGGTTTGCACAGGATAGACAATAACCACATGGTAGGAACGATAGCCGCTATCTTTACTATGTAATATATAATCTCTTTCTTCGACAATTTCAAAGTCATTTCTTTGTCTTAATAGTTCAACTACTCTTATAATATCGTCAACAAATGGACACATCATACGGAGTCCTGCAATATCCTGCATTTCCGTCTCTAATTTGTCTAAAGGAATCCCCTTTTCATTTGCCTTATCCAATATACTTGCAATTGGCTTTACTCGCCCTGTTACAAATTCAATTGGGGAATGTTCCTCTTCTTGATCAAATTGACGTCGCATTCCTTTTAATTTAACCTTTAATTCGTCGACTGCCTGTTTATAGGGAGCCAAAAATTTATCCCATTGTTTCATAGGTATAACACCTCATTTCCAAGGTTTCTTTTTGAGACGAGGCATTTCTTTTATAGAAGATTTATTAATAATTCCTTCTTATCTAAGCAGGAAGGCTAGCACCCATTTCAACGCTTTAAACCATTCTCCAACGTCTTTGAGCAGTGCATGCTTTATATTCCCTGCTTATAAAGCAATCTAACAAATCATTATAGAAAAACGGATGAAACCGCATTTTCCATTTCCTCTCCATAATTTCCATTTCCTCGAATATTTTCAATCAAATATTCCAATTCATCTTTAAAGTTCTCAAGCAATAATTCCCCATTTGCATCCTTAATAAGGAATGTATGGTTTGATTCTAATGCCACTTTACATTCCTTCCATACCATCTCTGGAATTTCTAGATAAACATATTCATTTTCTTTTTCAAGTAAATATATAAACGCAAGAGAATCAGAATCAACAAGCATTTGACCACATGCTTTTGTATTTTCTAAATTCGTATCTCCCTGCAGTTGAAAAATCAATTTATTTTCCCTTATAGCTGTCTCTTTAATCGTCCATTTTTGTTTCATCATTCACCCTCCAACTATGCATTATTTTACCACAACCAAAAGAAATATCATAGAAAAGCGTAGGGTACCCGTTTAGGGGCGTGGGGGGTGGAGTGACCTTTCCTGAGATAAAGGAAACACGGTGAACGTTAGTGAACCGATGTTGACTTATCGTAGGGAACGGGCGCGAAGCCCATCTGCCCCTGGGTACCTGGAGCTAGACAAATAGAAAAGCGCAGGGTACCCGTTTAGGGGCGTGGGGGATGGAGCGACCTTTCCTAAGATAAAGGAAACACGGTGAACATTAGTGAGCCGATGTTGACTTATCGTAGGGAGGTATCCTGAAGTTTGCTAACCGCTAGTCGCCACAGCTAGACAATAGAAAAGCGTAGGCGCTTGATTTGTGGTGTATGAAAAGAGACGAAGAGGAAAAAACAAAATAAGAACAAAATAAACGAGAAAATAGCTTGTTTTTCAAACACACTTTATAATAATAGACAAGAACAGTTTAGAAAGGAATTATTTATGTGTTCAAATCAAAACATTGAAATTGAATTTAAAAATATGTTAACGAAAGAAGAATACGATTTACTCCTTACTCATTTCCATATTCAAGAGGGCGAATTATTTGAGCAAGAAAATCATTATTTTGATACAGGTGATTTTGCTTTAAAAGCTAATCATTCTGCTTTAAGAATTCGCAAGAAGAAGGAAGATTATGAACTAACATTAAAACAGCCACATCCTGATGGTCTTCTTGAAACAAATAAAGCACTGTCAAAAGAAGAAAGTGAGACTATTTTTGCAACTGGGAAAATTAACGACGAGCAAATTTCTAGCCTTTTAATAAATATGAATATCGATCCTGCTTCGATTTTATATTTTGGAAGCTTGCGCACAATTAGGGCAGAAAAACAAATTGGAAATGGTTTACTAGTTTTAGATCATAGTTTTTATTTAAAAAAGGAAGATTATGAGTTAGAATATGAAGTAAGCAATCGGGAAGAAGGAGAAATATATTTCGCAAAATTATTAACTTCCTTAAAAATTCCCATTAGAAAAACGAAAAACAAAGTACGCAGATTTTATGAAGAAAAATATAAGCAAAAATAAATTTTGGCTCAATCCATTTTTTAATAGAGCCATACCATACGATTAAATAGCCAATTATTTTTTACACCGCTCTATGTAGCAATAAAGTATCTTTCTCACTTTATTGCTTCATTTTTGTTCGTGCAAAAGTGTGCATACAAAAGTTCTGACTTTAACGATGGAGGAAAGTAATGAAAATTGATCAATTTAAAGTAATGCTTGAACTCCAAGCTTTACAAGGTTTAAATTCCATAAACACAACAAGTAGTGCATCCACCCTTTTCCAAGACTTTCTTAGCAATATGTTAACTTCAGAAGAATCTTTAACAAATTCCATTGAAACCAATACACTGGGAACTTCTTCCCTATCATTAGGACTAACGAATAATGTTTCCCTTTTGCCCATGAGTTTAACGAAGCTTTCTTCTTCATCGACATCCACTTCAGATTTTGATGAAATGATTAAAACAGCTGCTGAAAAATATAATCTACCTGAAAAGCTAATAAGCTCTGTCATAAAAGTTGAATCTAATTTCAACCCAAATGCTACAAGCTACGCTGGTGCATCTGGATTAATGCAACTAATGCCAAGTACTGCAAAGTCATTAGGTGTAGAAAATGTATTTAATCCATTGGATAATATTATGGGTGGAAGTAAGTATTTAAAGCAAATGTTAGAAAAATATGATGGGAATGTCGAACTTGCTTTAGCTGCATATAATGCAGGACCTGGCAATGTAGATAAGTACGGTGGGATTCCTCCTTTCAAAGAAACGCAGAATTACGTAAACAAAGTGACGCAACATTATATGGCATAATTTCTATCTCGATCTATTTACAAGCTATTTATTTGTACAATGAAATGTCGATTGTTACAATATACTTAAGTAATGCTATAAAAGAACGATAAAGGAGTTTTAAATATGGTCGAGAAAATGTCGACACCTTATGAACGAATCGGTGAAGCCACATTAAATAAACTTGTAGATACATTCTACAATCATGTTGGTCAACATCCTGACCTAGCTCCTATCTTCCCAGAAGATTTAACAGAAACAGCTCGTAAACAAAAACAATTTCTTACGCAATTTTTAGGTGGGCCAGCACTTTATTCTAATGAACATGGCCATCCAATGCTAAGAGCGAGACATTTGCCTTTTCCAATAACCGAAAAGCGCGCATTAGCATGGTTAGCTTGCATGGACCAAGCTATGGAAGAAGTGGATTTAGATAGCGAACTACGAGAAGGGATTTTTTCAAGACTCGTGCTTACAGCAAAACATATGATTAATTCGGAGGAAATCGAAACTAAAAAAGGTGATAACACGTGATGGAAAAAGACTTTTCTATATCCAAGCCGAAAACAGCTGATGATAATTGCCAAGAAAGCAAACCACTCGAAATCTATATGTTTATCGATCCACTCTGTCCCGAATGCTGGGCGCTTGAGCCTATTATGAAAAAATTGCAGATTGAGTATGGTCGATATTTCTCCCTTAAGCATGTATTAAGCGGTAGATTATCTGCTTTAAATTGTAGTAAGAAAAGCAAGCATGCTAATATTGCTGAATTTTGGGAGAAAACTGCTAGTCGTTCAGGTATGTCATGTGATGGATCCTTATGGTTTGATAATCCTATAGTTTCTCCACATTTACCTTCCATTGCTCTTAAAGCGGCTGAATTGCAAGGTCGGAAATCAGGCATGAAATTTTTACGAAAATTACAGGAGCTTTTGTTTTTAGAGAAAAAAAATATTGCCACATTTGATGTACTCAAATCATGTGCAAAAAGTGTGGGCATAGATGTAATAGAATTTGTTTCCGACATTCATTCAAACAGTGCAGCAAAGGCATTTCAATGTGATCTAAAAATCACAAGAGAAATGGAAGTAAATGAAATTCCAACATTAGTCTTCTTTAATGAAAATATTGAAGAGGAAGGAATTAAAGTTACTGGTTACTATCCTTATGAGGTATATGTACAAATTATTGAGGAAATGCTACAGATTCAACCAGAAAAGGCAGCTCCCCCCCCGCTTGAAAGCTTTTTAGAATGTTTCAAGCTTGTTGCGTCAAAGGAATTATCTGTTGTTTATAATAAATCGATACAAGAAATTGAAAAAGAAATGAAGAAATTGCAATTACAACAACTAGTAGAACAAATACCAGCTAAATACGGGGTATTTTGGAAATATATCGGTTAGTAAATGAGGGATATGGCATATCTATTTTAAGATGCCATGTCTATTTTTTTATTTTATACTGTATGAAGGAACTTAGAAAAGTAAATACGCAAAAAAATAAAAAAGGACTTGCTGTCTCAAGGCAAGGCCTTTTCTATTTTTTTACGAACAAAGGGGATGGGAGAAATTTTTCACGGTCAAACAAAGGGGTATAAGTTTGTATGTGATTAACTTCACAACTAAATAGTAACACAGGTTAATCCGCTATCGCAATATACTCAGGTCTTTGTTCACAAAAACGTCAAAATTAAAACGATTTTATTAATAGTTACTGTTTAAATAGACAAGTAACCTGAATATATATAAGAACAAATGAAAACCGGGGAAAAGATTTAGCTCTTTTCCCCAGGTAATGGTCACTCATTCTTATAGTTCATTCAATAAGCTTTCCATTTCATTTAATTTCTCTTCAAACACCTTACAAGCTTCCTCAATCGGTGTTTTACTTGTCATATCCACTCCAGCCTTTTTAAGTACTTCAATTGGATAATCAGAGCTTCCAGCCTTTAAGAAATCGATATACCGTTCCACAGCAGGCTTTCCTTCTTCCAAGATTTGCTTACTCAAAGCAGTTGCAGCACTATAGCCAGTCGCGTATTGGTATACATAGAAATTGTAATAGAAATGTGGAATTCTTGACCATTCTAACCCAATTTCCTCATCAATTACGATATCTTCTTCACCGAAATACTTTTGATTTAAGGCATAGTATTCCTTAGTTAATAATTCAGCTGTTAGTGGCTCATTGTTACTTGCCTTTTCATGAATTAATTGTTCAAATTCAGCAAACATGGTTTGACGGAATACGGTTCCTCTGAAGCCTTCCAAGAAATAATTTAGCAAGTATAAACGTTTTTGTTTGTCCGTAATCGTTTTAAGCAAGTAATCATTTAACAATGATTCATTACAAGTGGAGGCAACTTCAGCAACAAAAATCGAATAGTTTCCATATGGATATGGTTGTGATTTTCTTGTATAGTAGCTATGCACAGAATGGCCAAATTCATGGGCTAATGTAAATAAATTATTTACATTGTCCTGCCAGTTCATTAAAATATAAGGATTTGTTCCATAGGCTCCAGAAGAATAAGCGCCACTTCTTTTCCCTTTATTCTCCTGAACATCCACCCAGCGGTTTTCAAAACCTTCTTTTAAGATAGAGGCATATTCTTCCCCTAGAGGAGCTAATCCTTCCACCACTAAATCTTTTGCTTCTTCATATGGTATTTCCATTTTCACATCTTTTACTAGTGGTGTATAAAGATCGTACATATGCAGCTCTTCTACACCAAGGACTTTTTTGCGAAGCTTCACATAGCGATGTAACAATGGTAAATTTTTATTTATCGTTTCTACTAAGTTTTCATACACTTGTTCTGGAATATTATTTGCAGCAAGTGCAGCATGTCTTGGAGAATTATAGTTTCTTATCTTTGCATTAAATGTATGATTTTTTACTTCCCCACTTAGAGTAGAAGCAAAAGTATTTTTAAATTTTCCATAAGTGTCATAGACAGCCTTAAAAGCATCATGTCGCACACGCTGATCTGCACTTTCTAAAAAGCGGGAATAGCGTCCATGTGTAACCTCCACTTCTTCTCCATTCTCATCCTTAATGCTTGGGAACTCTAAATCAGCGTTATTAAGCATTCCAAATGTATTGCTAGAAGAATCCAATACTTCTGATGCTTGTGCTAATAATGCTTCCTGTTCTGCACTTAAAACATGAGGGCGCTGTAAGTTAATTTCTTCTAACGCCTTTTTATACAGCTTTAACTCTCCCTTTTCTTCTAAAAAGGTATTGATTACTTTTTCATCAATCGATAATAATTCTGGAACCATGTATGCAAGCGCACTTGCAGCCTGTGCATATAAGCTTTTAATTCGTCCGTCTACTCCTTGATAGTAACTATTTGTTGTATCTTGGTCGTAGCGCATATGAGCATATGTATATAATTTTCCAAGTCTTGACAGGAGCTCATCTTGATATTGTAATGCCTCATAAAGAATATCTGCACTAACAGCAAGCTTGCCTTGATAATCCGTTGCCTTTTGGGATAAATTCTTTACCTCTTCAAATTCTTTATCCCATTCTTTGTCTGTCGCAAATATATCCTCTAATCTCCATGTATCCTCTACTGGAACCTCATTGCGCAATGGTAATTTCTTTACACCTGTTTCTGTTGTCATATTCATCCTCCACTCTTCTTTCGTGATTCGAAAATAAACCT
>NZ_DALZDK010000013.1:58221-67539 GCF_031978665.1 Niallia sp.
TACTACATAGTTCTCTTTTTATACATTTATTCCTTCTTATTCTAACAAATTTCCGGTTTAATTCCGATTTTATAGCTTGCATACATATACTATTAGCATATGTACTTTCTACTTTTTCATTTAACATTTATTGCTGATCAAAAAGATTTTTTAATTGCTTATAAAATATCACCTCTTCTTGGGTCTGTAATTCATAATTTCTTATCTGCTTTCGATAAATAAGCCGAAAAAAATTAGGTTTTATTTCTTCCAATACATTAAGACTCACAAGTACTTGTAAATATTGCTGAACTGCTATAATCCATTCTATCTTTGCTAGAAATGGAAACTCTCTTATTTTAATTTGGCCCACATTGATTCTTTTTTGGAAAGTTGTATAGATTTTTCGAAGTGGATATATTTTCCCTTCACCCTCTAGGTAAAAGCTATCTAGAAAAATATATGCTTGCCAATAAATTGGAGGTGTTTCAATAAGGAAACCTTCGTTTAATGGAATCCCGATAAAAGGTGGCAAGAAATGGGGATGCAATCCTCGAGCATATAGCTCCTTTAAAAATTGATCATTTGTTTTGGTCAAGTAATGTAAATCATTTGTTTTCTGGCGGTGCATCATTTCTCGCCAATAAGAGAAATGCCACTTCTTGATAGGGAATTTTGGGAGTTTCTCCTTTATTTTTACTAAAGGATAGGAATGAGTGGAGATAAATGTTTGGGAGATAGAGATTGGTACAGGATTTTGAATGAAATAAAATACTTTATCGACTGGACAATAGGTTGGCAAAAGATACTGGTCCTGGTACGAAGTGAAGAATTGATATAAAAAGGTAGAAATTTTTAATTTAATTGGATTCCATTTTTTCAAATGACGAAAGCCAATAATCCAAATGGGATGAATATTCATTTTTCGATAACCCTCTGTACGTTTTTTCACTAATTGAGGGGAAATGACTGCACATTGAAATTCGATCACATACTGTTTATTGTTATAGACAAAGCTAATGTCCGCTCGTTGCTTTATTTCTGGATAATACGGTTCTAGTTGTGACTGAAGATTAAGTTGATGCAGCTTTTGATACAATTGTAGCTTTCCCTGTAAATGATACGAAGATTCTGCTTCTCCGTTACCTGAACACCATTCTTTCCTTTCATGGGCAAAATGAATAATCTTTTTTTCACCCATTTTCAGAATGACACGCCCTTTACATTCTGGACAATATGTCGGTAAGTTTCTTAACACCTTTAATTCTTCTTTGTTTTTCATCGTAAATAGATTAATGATTCTTCCTTGTTCGGTTATTGCTGTATACAAATAAAAATCCCTCCTTTTGCTTCCTTCATTTACTAATTCTTTTTTGTTCTTACTATTCCTTTAAAAATATAATTTTTATTGTGAAATAAAAGCAAAAATCCTTTCTTTGTCTATGATTGATAATTTTCTTTGGTACACTGGTTCATGACAGCTTTAATTCTCTTAAGAACGCTGAAATAGTGAGAGTGACAGGGGAAAGTGGTTTTCACCCTGAAGATGAACACCACTTTCCCTTTTGCTCCTCCTGTTTTTGGCTTTCATCCACTTGATGAACACCACTTTTCCCCTTGCTTCAACGAAATGTTGTTCTCATCCTACTTCCTACTTATGAACACCGAATTTGCTACAGCAGGAATGATATGTAGTGTTCATCCTGCAGAGATGAACATCAAAAGGCGAGCGCAATAGTGTCCCAGCGAATTCGCTAAATGTATTTTTCTTTCTGCGACTTTTACAACAACGGAGATAGCAATCTAGATGTAGATTCGAGCATCCTATATCCATAGTGCCTTTTATTAAAGCTATCTACTTCTAATTCCATCGAGTGTTTGATATCTTCTATATAATCCTTTACTAGCTTTTCTGTACTTCTTGTCTTATATAAAAAGGCACTTACTTCAAAATTCAAATGAAAGCTTCTCATATCCATATTACATGTCCCAATGGAGGCAATTTCTCCATCTACAATGATAATTTTACTATGCATAAATCCACGATTGTATTCAAAAATTCTCACTCCCGTTTCTAATAATTCTGGAAAATAAGAACGGGAGGCATGGAAAACGATTCGTTTATCTGGTTTACTGGGAACTAGAATTCGAACGTCAACTCCACTTAAAGAAGCAATTTTAATTGCAGAAAAAATGTCTTCATCTGGAATAAAATATGGTGTAGCAATCCAAATTGATTCTTTGGCAGTAGTAATCATGCTAAAAAAAATGCTTTTGATTACACTCCATTCATTGTCAGGACCACCAGCAATTAATTGTACTCCCCCATGCGAATTTTCCTCAGATACAGGCGTTAAAAATTCCTCTGTTAAAAAACTATGATTGGTCATATAGAACCAATCTTGAAGAAAAATTAATTGCAAGGATCTTACAGCATTTCCTTTCACTAGTAAGTGAGTATCTCTCCAATATCCAATCGCAGGATTTCTGCCTAAATACTCATCTCCAATATTTAGACCACCGACAAAACCAACATTCCCGTCAATGATGATGATTTTCCGATGGTTTCTAAAATTGAATTTGCTATTAAAGAAAGGCATTTTGACAGGACCAAAGGCAATAACCTCAATACCCGCCTCTTTCATTTCTAAGCAGAACCTTTTAGAAAGCTTCCATGATCCAACCGCATCATATAAAAACCTCACTTGTACCCCGGCTTTTGCTTTTTCCACTAATACTTCCTTTATCTGCTGGCCAATTGCATCATCTCTTACAATGTAATATTCCACGTGAATATGGTGCTTTGCTTTCTTTAATTCATTTAAGATAGCAGAAAATGTCTCCTCTCCATCCGTTAATACCTGGGTTGAAGTACCAAAGGAGATTGGAGTATTTCCGAGCTTCTCTGCTAAGTGAAATAAATTGCGTTGATGCCCATCTAGTATCTTTCTCTTCTCCTCTGTTTTGGAACTAATTTCACGTTCAATTCTCAGAAATGCTTCTTTATCCAAAAAATACTTCTTCCGATAAACTTTTTCTTTCTGATAGTTCCTACCAAAGAACAAATAAAAGACAAAACCGATGATCGGAAAACTTCCTAATACAATTAACCAAGTTAATGTTTGGGTTGGATGTCTATTTTCAAAAAAAATGACAAATCCAATAAAAATAACTGATAAACTTATAACTAAACTTAACTGTCCGTAAATTCCACCTTGAACAGAGAAAAACAAATTAAATACATAAACAAAAAGAGCCGCTACAGCCAAAAACAATCCTAACCTAGCAGTATGATTCATGACAGGCACCGCCCCATTCTCCCATTTACTTACATTAAGCTTAGATTTTCTCCATTTATTATTCCCTTATATTTACCCACCATGTCAATTTAATACTCCTATCAGAAGCTTCTATGTAAAGATTTATCAAGCACTTACACCCATAAAAAAATAGATCTAATTTTCCATTTTCTACAGGTTTCTATATCTATTCAAAATGCTTACCATTTATACATGCTTTCATTCGCTTCTATCTTACTGCACGCAAAAAAACCCTACAACGAATACGGTGACCGAACATTGTAGAGTTTCTGTTAAGTGAAATAATTTGGAGTCTTTATTATTTAATGAAAGTATTTTCTTAATTCCATAAATACTTCATTCTCAATAATAACTTTCCCATATTCTTGGAGAACATGAATAGTCATTTTGGAATCTTCTTGTGCATATTCAAGTAAAATACTTAATGCATTTTCTACTTCCTCTTCCGGTATTTCCTCATCAAGGAACTGCACAAATAAGTAATATTTTTCATTATAGCTATAAAGTGTTGTATCAATTCCTTCTAGTCCTTGCAATTTAGATAAGGAAATGATGTCCTCAAAATCTTTAAACGTTAAAATAAATTCAAGACTTTCATCGTATTCCTCTTCACCATCTTTAATAGTAAAGTGCTGATCCATTAAGTCTTCAAAACGTTCATCAATCGGTAAATCTTTCAGCTTATCCTCCGGAATCGAAATTTCAAACTTCTGACCGTCTTTAGAAAGCTGTGCTTTAGTAACAAGAATTTCCAATCCTTTTTCTAGTGCCTGAACTTGAATCCATAATGGGCCATCAAATACGAAGTCTTCTTCTTGGTGCACTTCGTCCATCATTTCCCAAAATAATTCTTCACTGCGTTCTCGATTATACCAAATCTCCTCACGCTTAAATCCTCGTTCTTCTATATCAATATACGAAATATAAAACTTTACTGTATGATCATTAATTCTTTCAATTTCCATACGCTAACACTCCCTTCAGACTATGGATGGAAGGGACAAGAGACCCCCATACAGATTTGTTTTATTTCTTACAATAAATCTTTCTGAAATAAAAATTTTATTTTCCTCGTATTGTACCTTGTACCTTATATTTTATGACAAAAGTTATATAAATGGAATTAAAATATCTTGGGATTAAAAAAAACCATTATATGCCTATAAAAAAAACATTCACAATTCTTAATTTCTAAAACAATAAAAATTTGATTCCAATTTATTTCTTTTTATTACCATATTCCTGTTTAGTTATATTTAGTAGTATTACCTCATAGAAATTATTTCAAACTAAAAAGAAAAATCATTAACTAACAGTTTTAACCAAATATTGCTATTGTTTTAAATACGTTCCAAAATGTTTCCTCTCTGTTATTAACAGCAAATAGAGCTTTGCAAACGAAGAGCAAACTTGTCGCCTGTTTACATGAAAATAAAAAGAAAAATCTGACCAAACGACGCCAAAATGACATCGTTTAAAGTCAGATTTTTTATACTTGCTTATAATTAGTTAACTAATCGTTGAGCTTCTCTTAATTGGAAAGTACGAACTTTTCTTGGTAAGAATCGACGAATTTCATCTTCGTTATATCCTACTTGTAGCCTTTTTTCATCAATAATAATAGGTCTTCTTAATAGCCCTGGATTATTTTGAATAATACCAAATAAATCTTGTAGTGGCATTGCTTCTAAATTCACATTTAGCTTTTGAAAAGTTTTACTTCTTGTTGAAATGATCTCATCTGTTCCATCTTCCGTCATTCGAAGAATTTCTTTTATCTCGTCAATAGAAAGAGGCTCAGAAAATATATTTCTTTCTTTATAAGCAATTTCATGTTCCTCTAACCATGCTTTTGCTTTTCTGCAGGATGTACAACTTGGTGAAGTGTATAATGTTACCATTTTACAAATTCACGCTCCCTTTATTTAGACATGTAATTAACTACATTTGTTTATTATAAATAACTTGAATTCTTTATTCGAAAATTCTTAAATTATAATTAATTCAATCAAGTAATTTATATTAATTATTATACACTAATTGTTTGCTTTATGGTATATGTTTTGAAAAAATTATCCACAAGTATGAGTGTTTTCTGTATATAAGTTTCTACTCCTACGCTATTTGCTGTTATTCTCCTCCTTTATGTAAGAAAAACTCGATATCTTCATACGAATTTCCTTCTTATTTTGTTGCTTATCATTATAGACGTTTAAAAACAAAAAAAGTTTCAAAAATTTACGTTATCTGTTAAAATATTTGTTCTATAATATGCTTTCTGCTTTAATACCCCTTATTCATTATCTTTAAACCTTTTTCTATTCTCAATTATGAAGGTTTTAATGAAAATACGATGTTTTTTCTTAAAGGTTTCAAATTTCATCAAATATATTTTTTTGCTCTTGTTCCTTATTTAATTGCACGACTTTTTCTACAGGCTCATAAGATTCACCATAAAAATGAAGGTCTTTATACGTATGAATTTTATTATATGTCTTTACTAAAGCCTGATAAACGACATCTTCTCCTTCATTATTTGGAGCCCAATAGAGAATTTCCATTGCATTTACTTCCCTTGTAGCTAAAGACAAACGTTTGTAACCAATTGTTTTTGCATGCTTAAACTCTTCACGCTGGTAAAACTTCAGTCTTTTTTTTGTATCACTATCCTTATAATTAATCGGTTCCACTTCTAATATAATTGGTTTATTCTTCGCTTTCATCTTCTCCATTAGTTGATGTCCAAGGCCTTGACCTCTTGCTTCATTGGAAACAAATAAATAATCAATAAAGATAAAATCGTCTGCATCTACATACATCAAAACATGGTACTTTCCTTCATCCTTATGATAGAATTCTGGAAAATCCTTTAATAACGCCTCCATATGTTCTTGTGACTTCATTTCTTCTACTGGAAAATATTCATTTAGTTTATCATACCAATGCATCCATTAATCTCCTTTTTCTTCTTTGTTAATCGGTTTATAATTAACATTTTTCGTATAATTATTCCCTGCATTCCATAATAGAAACTCGGAAACTCCTTGATCATTTAAAGCTTTTATCTGTTTTTGAATCTCTTCTTTTCCATATACTTGATAATTATCTTTACCAAGCCATGTTGCTGTGAAATCTTGGAGCCATGGCCTTGAAATAGGCGCATGCTCTAATTGATTCAGTTTTTGCTTTTCTACTTTAATATATTCGCTAACGAGTTCATAGGGATGAAGGTCCGGCTTTTCAATGCCAAAATAGTTAGTCCAGTGACTTGGATAAATCATGGAAGAAATAACATCAACATGATTACTTATTCTTGAAAAGTTTTGTCCAATTCCCGGTGCTTCATTCAAGGTTGCTGTATAGCCAAATATATCAACAGAAACCTTCACGTCATACGGTTCTAGTTTTTCTTTTGCATATTGAACAAAGTCTGTAACAGCCTCTACCCTTTTCTCCCCTTCGGATATATCTAATTTCTCATAATCACCTTTAGAGTAGCTTAATTTATCTCCTTTATGTTCAAAACCTTCTGGAAAGCGAACATAATCAAACTGTATCTCTTGAAAGCCCATTTTAGCCGCTTCAATCGCAAGGTTAACATTGTAATCCCATACCTTTTTTTCAAAAGGATTTACAAAGGCCTCTCCACCTCCATTTGTCCACAACTTTTTCCCTTCCATAAAAGACCATTCTGGTTTTGCCTCAGCCAGTACGGAATCCTTGAAGACAACAATGCGAGCAATCGGATAAATTTTCTCTTTTTCAAGCTGCTCTAATAAAGCTGTCATATTTTTAATAGAAGTAGTCCCTATTTTCCGATAAGGAGAGCCTTCTTCCGGCATAAAGGTCAA
This sequence comes from Niallia sp., assembly GCF_031978665.1. Classification (NCBI taxonomy): domain Bacteria; kingdom Bacillati; phylum Bacillota; class Bacilli; order Caryophanales; family Bacillaceae; genus Niallia; species Niallia sp. The sequence goes on from NZ_DALZDK010000013.1 coordinate 65,372, forward strand.
ATTTCCATGATCTTCTTTATAATCAATTACCATTGCATTTAATTCCGTATCTTTCACTAAATCAATTAATTGATTCCACTTGCTGCCTCCAATAGAGTGAGCATTTACATAAATACCTCTTACAGCATCAGGGTATATAAAGGTGAAGGAATTTGCTTTTAATCTAGGTAAGGAAGTTGGTAATCGTTTTACCATAATTTCCATTTGTTTTGTTGGCTGTTTAGGTAGGACTTTCTCCCCCTTAGCAAAAGCAACATTGGGGATTAATAAATATATACTTAACCCGAAGGATATTAGTTTTTTATTCATAGTGATAACTCCCATCTATGTACAGTATCCATTATCTACTACCATGGTATAAATTATGTATTCCTTTTATTGTAACAACTCAAACAAGCTTATGCTATTACTGTTTTCTTTCCTTTACATCACTATAGATCTTCCTGTATTTTAGACTGCTTAGTTACTTTTAAATAGAATTATTCCTGTTAGAAAGTAACAAACCTTTTAGAAATAAGCAAAAGTATAGTATAAAAAAAGCTGACAACCTCACTTTCTGAGTTTGTCAGCTTTTGGGAGTTCATTACTTCTCCAATTATGCTTTATAATTCTTATATTCGTTTTCAGAACAATACACAAAATGTCCTGGCTTGATTTCACGCATTGTAAGCTCTTCTCCATCTTGATATTGATGGATTGAAGGGTCATAAACCGTTCTTTTTCTTGTACGCTCTGTTTCAGGATCTGGCAGAGGGATTGCTGATAATAAGGACTTTGTATATGGATGAATCGGGTTATTATATAACTCGTCTGCAGGAGCAAGTTCCACTAATTTTCCAAAATACATAACCCCAATACGGTCACTTATATACTTAACCATTGATAAATCATGGGCAATGAATAAATATGTCAATCCTTTTTCCTTTTGAAGCTTTTTCAACAAGTTAACTACCTGTGCTTGAATCGAAACATCTAATGCGGATATCGGTTCATCGGCAATGATAAAGTCTGGATCTACTGCTAAAGCACGTGCAATTCCAATTCTTTGTCTTTGACCACCAGAGAACTCATGGGGATAACGATTAGCATGCTCTTTATTTAAACCAACTGTATGAAGCAGCTCGTATACTTTTTCCATTCTTTCTTTTCTACTCTTCGCTAAACCGTGAATATCAATGCCTTCCGCAATAATATCAGCAACAGTCATTCTTGGATTTAAAGAAGCATATGGATCTTGGAAAATCATTTGCATTTTACGATTAAATTTCTTTAAATCTGCTCTTGATTTTCTTCCATGCACGTCTTCTCCATCAAATAAAACTTGGCCGCCGGTTGCGTCATATAGTCGAATGATCGTTCTCCCAGTCGTGGATTTCCCACAGCCTGATTCTCCTACAAGGCCAAGTGTTTCTCCTTTATATATATCAAAGCTAATATCATCTACTGCTTTTACTATATTAGGAGTGCCTACATTAAAGTGTTGCTTAAGATTTTTTATTTCTAATAACTTTTCGGCCACTTATTTCTCCTCCTTTACTAATACTGGTTTATCAAAGTTGGAGGGTAGCTTTCTAATTCTTTCTTTTACAGAAGCTGGTGGTTCTACTGCTGGTGCATCTGGGTGTAACAACCATGATTTCACAAAATGCGTTTCAGATACTTGATATATTGGTGGCTCTTGTTCAAAATCAATTGCTAATGCATATGGATTTCTAGCAGCAAACGCATCTCCTACTGGCGGATTTGTTAAGTCTGGGGGTGTTCCAGGAATTGCTGCAAGCTCATCTTCATTATCATTATCTAAGCTTGGCATGGATGCAAGGAGCCCCCATGTATAAGGATGTCTTGGATCATAGAAAATCTCATCAACAGTACCCATTTCTACAATTTGCCCTGCATACATAACAGCAACCCGGTCTGCTACATTTGCAACAACCCCTAAATCATGGGTAATGAAGATAATGCTTGTATCCATTTTATCTTGCAAATCTTTCATTAAATCTAAAATCTGCGCTTGAATCGTAACATCTAATGCAGTTGTCGGTTCATCCGCAATTAATAAATGTGGATTGGCAGCTAACGCAATCGCGATCATCGCACGCTGTCTCATTCCACCAGAAAATTCATGTGGATATTGATCTACTCTTTTCTCTGGTTTCGGGATACCA
>NZ_DALZDK010000013.1:67549-90112 GCF_031978665.1 Niallia sp.
TAAGCTTAAAAGTTCAATTGCCTTCTTTTTGGCATTTTCTTTGTTCATTTGCTGATGTTTGATCAGTACTTCCATTATTTGCGTTCCAATACGCATTGTAGGGTTCAAGGATGTCATTGGATCTTGGAAAATCATACTCATTTCTTTTCCACGGATACTTTCCATCTCTTTATCTGTTTTTTGAACAATATCTTCCCCATTAAATAAAATTTGGCCGCCTTTAATATGTCCTGGAGGCATTGGAATCAATTTCATTAATGTTTGCGAAGTTACACTCTTACCTGAACCAGATTCACCCACAATTGCTAATGTTTCCCCTTTATATAAATCAAAGGATACTCCACGGACTGCCTGCACTTCTCCTCCATACGTATGGAATGAGACTTGTAAATCCTTTACTTCTAATAATTTTTCCATTTATCTCACTCCTTACTTACGTAGTCTTGGATCAAGAGCATCTCGGATTCCGTCTCCTATAACATTAAATGCAAAGATTGTTAAACAAATAAACATTGCTGGGAAGAATAAGCGCCATGGGTAATATTGCATCGCACCAATTCCATCATTGGCCATTGTTCCCCAACTAGCTAATGGAGGCGTTAATCCTAAACCAAGATAGCTTAAAAATGCTTCTGTAAAAATAGCATTGGGAACAGTTAGCGTTAACGTAACAAGGATAGGTCCCATCGCATTTGGAACTAAATGCTTGCTCATAATTCTTGAGACTCCTGCTCCTAATGTTCTGGATGCTAAAATATATTCTTGACTTTTCAAAGATAATACTTGTCCGCGAACCATGCGGGCCATATTGATCCAGCCAGTAATACTCATCGCAAGAATCATTGTCCAAATCCCTTGTCCAAGCACAACCATAAGAAGGATTACAAGTAAAAGGTAAGGAATTCCATACAATACATCTGCGATACGCATCATTGCTTCATCAGTCTTTCCACCTTTATACCCTGCAATTCCTCCCCAGATTACCCCAATCACTAAGTCAATAAATGCTGCAGCAATCCCGATAAATAGAGATATTTTTGCACCATACCAAATGCGTTCAAACATATCCCGTCCCAGTTCATCTGTTCCAAAGAAATGCTCTGCACTCGGAGGCTGATTTGTTTTTGATAAATCATTTTCGTAATAATTATATGGAGTTAAAAGTGGGCCAACAAAAGCCATAATGATTAAAAGAATTAATATAACAAGTCCAAATACTGCAAGCTTATTTTTCTTAAAACGGGTAAATACATCTTTCCAGAACGATAGACTTGCTTTTGATATTTTTTCCGATTCTATGCTGCTATTGCCTACTATTTCAAATTTATCTTTCGATATTTCTTGCATCTTTACTCTCCTTTCTTCCCGCCCGATAATTTAATTCGTGGATCTATTAATCCGTACAATAAGTCGACAAGAAGAACAGATACTAACAGGATAATACTATAAAAGACAGTTACTCCCATAATAGCTGTATAATCACGGTTGTTTATACTTTTAACGAACTGTGATCCAAGCCCTGGAATACCGAAAATTTTCTCAATAACAAAACTTCCTGTAACAATCCCTGCAGATAATGGTCCCATATAAGAAACAACTGGAAGGATTGCATTACGGATTGCATGCTTAACGGTAATATTAAAGCCGCTAATTCCTTTTGCTTTTGCCGTTTTAATATAATCATTGCTCAATACTTCTAACATAGAAGATCTAGTTAAACGAGCAATAAAAGCTGTAGGTCCTGCTGCTAATGCCAGTGCGGGAAGAACACTTTGCGAGAAAGTTCCCCATCTTGCTACAGGAAAAACCCCTAGTTTCATAGCAAAAATATATTGTAAAAAAGCTGCCATTATAAAGGATGGTACCGAAATACCTAATACAGCAACAATCATTGCTAAATAATCTTGCCATTTATTATGTCTTAATGCTGCAATTACTCCTAATGTAACACCAATTGCTAAAGCAATAAAAATGGCTTCTAATCCTAATACTAACGAGACTGGGAAGCCTTCATTAATTAATTGATTAACTGTCTGACTCTTATATTTAAATGATGGACCAAAATCCCATTGAACCACTCGTAGCAAATACTCTCCATATTGAACATACCAAGGTTGATCAAGACCATAATGGGCATTTAAATTTGCTTCGATTGCAGGCGGCATTTTCTTTTCCGATGTAAACGGGTTACCCGGTGCCATCCTCATGAAGAAAAACGTAGCTGTAATGATTAACAATAGGGAAAGTGCCATAAACAGCAAACGTTTTGTCAAGTACTTTATCATGGTTTTACCTCCATTTTTTTCTAAAACAATGCCAATTAGAAAGGAAGAGGATGTCTTAGGGAACGAGCTTTACTTAAAAGTATCACTCATTAAATAAGACAGCCTCTTTTTATTTTGGCTTTCAGCTACATGAAAGGTTTTTCTGTTCCAAATATAGCCTTATAATGCTTCTTCTAGAATATACTTTTCTATTTAGCATTAGAAAGAGAATAACCAAACATGATCAACAGATATAGCCATTCCTTTTATTATTCAAAGTGTGCCCATTTTAATTGAGCTTCGCCTAAACCTGAAATTACTACATCTTTAAGGTTTTCTTTTTGTACCCATGTATTTGTATAGAAATATACAGGGGCGATTGGAAGTTCATTCATTAAAATAGTTTCTGCATCTTGTAATAATTGTTTGCGTTTAGCTTCATCTGTTTCTTTTTGGGAAGCGTTAAGAAGTTTTTTGTATTCTGCATTTTCCCAACCAGTATCGTTATTTCCTCCGTCTGCATCACGGTACAATTCTAGGAAATTAAATGCGTCATTGTAGTCACCAGACCATGACATACGGCCAATCTGATAGTCGCCTGCATCAATTTTTTCTAAATAAACTTGCCATTCTTCGTTGTCTAATTCCACATTAATACCAAGGTTCTTTTTCCACATATCTTGAACAGCTTGCGCAATCTTAGCATGCGCTTCACTTGTATTATAAGATAATGTGATAGTTGGTAAATCTTCTACACTAGCATAGCCTTCTTCTTTCAAGCCCTTCTCAAGAGCTTCTTTTGCTGCTTCGATATCATTATCTTTAAAATAACCTTTTTCATTTTCTTCGAACATTGTTGGAGGTACAACTGCCATAGCAGGAATTTGTCCACCTTGTGTAATTTGATCAACAATCGCTTGGCGATCAATCGCATATGTTAATGCTTTTCGAATATTTTCATTGTTAAATGGCTTTTCTTCGGTATTGAATTTATACCAATAAGTTCCTGCAATCGCTTTGATATTTAGGTCGCCATTGTCTTTTAAAGCTTTAATAGAATCAGTAGGCAATGAACCAAATGGTAAACCTGCCCAATCTAATTCATCATTATCAAACATGCTTAATTCTGTTGTTGGATCTTCTACCATTGACATTTCTACTGTTTCTAATTTAACTGTGTCAGCATCCCAATAGTCTTCATTCTTTTCTAAAAGAATAGACTCACTATGATTCCACTCTGTCATTTTGAAAGGACCATTTGTAACATAGTCATCTCCAGCATCTTTATACCAATCTGGATTTGCTTCAGCTACATTTTTATTCACTGGGAAATAAGTATAGAAAGCTAGTAACTGTAAGAAATAAGGTGTTGGATTTACCAATGTTACTTCTAAAGTCTTTTCATCTACTGCTTTAATAGCAACATCATCAAGGCTTCCTTCACCATTATTTGCTGCTTCAGCACCTTGTATCGAATAAAGTTGATACGCATATTGAGATTGATTCTTAGGGTCAATTGCCCATTTCCAAGCATATTCAAAATCTGCAGCTGTTACAGGATCATCATTTGTCCATGATGCATCTTCACGAATTTTGAATGTATAGGTTAACTGATCTTCTGAAACCTGAATATCTTCTGCCATAGCAGGCTGAGGAACTCCATCTTTATCAATACGAGTTAATCCTTCAAATGTTTGAATTAACACTCCACCTGATGTTGAATCGGTAGCTAATGCTGGATGTAAAGTCGGTGGTTCTGAAACAATATTCAGACGCAAGCTTTGTGATGATTTATCACTTCCACCTTTGTCATTACCACATGCAGCAAGAAAAGCACTTAGTACAAGCACTAAGCTCATTAGTACAAGCATTCTTTTTCTCATGTAATTACCCCCTAAATAATTTTCCTCAAATGGAACTTCGAAAATAGCTTTCCCATTCTAAACCTTAGAATACACAAGCAATCATTTCCTAAATAGTCAGTTAATTAAAAGAAATGACTATTAATTGCATAAAAACGATCTTAAATGAAAACTCCCATACATAGCGCACATATTATTATTCTGAAATAACTTTTTCGCTAATTCAAACTTTTATGTATTCTTATGTGTTTAAATAGTCTGAAATATTACTACCTAATCCATTCGTAATGACAATTATATAGTTGGAATATTTTTTACGCAAGAACTATGTAGAATTTTGTAGAATAAAAACAAATCAGAAATATACAAATCTACTGAATAATTATATTAATATAAATTTATCCGAATTATTATAATTGACAAAATATATAAATCATTCTCTTTTGCTAGCTATCCTTGACCCGCGCTTTATCCTTACTCCCCACTTTCCTTTAGCCACACTTCTCCTTTATGAATTTAGACTTTCTCCTTATTCATTTGAAATTTTCCTATAGAAAAAATACAATCTTTTAGAAAACAGCCTTTGAATATCAACTAATCATGCTAAAATGGATATAATAATGATTATAATTTAGTTTCTGGGTTCTCTTTTTCGACTCTGTTAGCCTGTTAAATTGGTTTAAGTGTTAACAATAGCCATTAGAAGCCTAGTAAATGGAATAAACCGTTTGTTTAGGTGAAGCCATTCAACTAAACAGACGTGTCTAGAATACATATTGGAGGAAGTATTTATCATGAAAACAATTTTTTCTGGGATTCAACCAAGCGGTACTATTACATTAGGAAATTATATTGGTGCCTTAAGTCAATTTGTCGAACTACAAGATGAATATAATTGTTTCTTCTGTATCGTTGATCAACATGCTATTACGGTACCTCAAGATAGAATGGTACTAAGAAATAATATCCGCAGCTTAGCAGCCCTTTACATAGCAGTGGGGATTGATCCTAATAAAGCTACCCTCTTCATTCAATCAGAGGTGCCTGCCCATGCCCAAGGAGCTTGGTTAATGCAATGTATCTCCTATATTGGCGAATTAGAGAGAATGACACAATTTAAAGACAAATCGACAGGTAAAGATGCTGTTTCTGCTGCGCTATTAACCTATCCACCATTAATGGCGGCAGATATCCTTTTATATAGTACGGATATCGTTCCAGTTGGAGAAGACCAAAAGCAACATTTAGAATTAACTCGTGATCTTGCAGAGAGATTTAATAAAAAATACAATGATATCTTGACGATTCCTGAAGTGAGAATTCCAAAAGTAGGTGCAAGAATCATGTCTCTTCAAGATCCTACGAAAAAAATGAGCAAATCCGATACAAATAATAAAGCAACCATTACTTTACTGGACGAGCCAGCAACCATTATTAAGAAAATTAAAAGTGCTGTAACGGACTCAGAAGGGGTTGTAAAATTCGACCGCGAAAACAAGCCAGGCGTTTCGAACCTTTTATCCATTTATTCCATCCTTTCAGGAGAAAGCATTGGAAGTCTTGAAGCAAAATACGAAGGCAAAGGCTACGGAGACTTTAAGTCAGATTTAGCAAATGTTGTTGTTGATGCATTAAAACCTATTCAAGAGAAATATAACGAATTAATGAATTCTACTGAATTGGATGATATTTTAGATACAGGTGCAGAAAAAGCAAATAAAGTAGCAGGTAAAATGATTAAGAAGATGGAAAACGCGATGGGGTTAGGTCGTAAACGCCGTTAATTAATTCCTGTAGAAACAATGAAAAAGCCCGATGAATTTTCATCGGGTTTTAGACTGTAAGTAAACTAGTCATATTCACAAAGCTCAATTTTTTATTGTTATCTCTAAACTGACCACTCTTAATTTACCTTCGGGCCATGCTCCATTTCCCATAGCTTTTCAAAAAACGGCTGACCTTTTATAATATTCTCACAAAAATGCTCATGCTTTTTTGACCAACCATATTTTGTACTTTCATATAGTTCATTCCATGCATGTTCAAACTCTAAATGCTGAATTTCAAAATAACGCTCCGGGCTCCATTCAGTGTACCAATAACGAACCTCTGCCACATTTTCAGAAGAATATAGTTGATCCAATGCCATAAACAACAATTGCTTTAATTGTCTTTCTTTTCTCGTTAATCCATTCATCACATGTGGCTCAGGTGATAAAATATGGAATTCTTTCTTTTCTTCGTTGTTTTGAAAGTTATAATAAATTGTTTCTTGATTTTCAAGCAATTCATACGCCAATTGTTCTTGTCTAGGTATCATTCGACTTTTACGAATTGGAACAGAATAGCCTATTGTGTCTACTACTAAAAGTCCAATTCCATCAGAAACTACAAAACAATAATCTAATTGAATTCGTTCATGATTTTTTCGTAGATATGCCTTCTGATAAATCTCTTCCAATAATTGTCGTGGTAGTTCCGCCAAATCGTTTTCTATGTAATTAAATAAACAAGAGTCTACCTTCAATAGCGGAACTTGATCCAATAATTCAACACCGTCATCTTTTCTCCATTCATGAAAGTGACAAACATTATATCCGTTTTCTTCCCCTTCAAACCAATTTACCCAAACATCATGAAGATACTGCATATTTTATCCCTCACTTCAACAACTGTTTGTCCATAAGTATTGGCAGAGCGTAGTAAATTTATTCCTATTTTCAAAGGATTATTTTTAACCCTCGTTTTATTCTGGAAAATAACTATCTTATTTTTAGTGTCTCCCAATCTACTTGTGGAGCTCCCCTGCTTGCTAAGTCGACAAGCGTCAATGTATATTCAGGCTGTTTTAGTATTTCTCTTATTAGAGGTGTAAGGTATTTTCTTACCTTCTTCTAACTTAGTATCATAATATGTACAAACTTTCGTATACATGTCACTTTTATATCATTTCTACTACCATTTTTTCAGTCGTGTCATGCTAGTAAAATTGAATTCCTTTACTTTTTCTTGAAATAACGAAATAGACGAGTAGCTTTTCCACTCGCCTTCGAAAAATTATATGGGTATCTATTTATAAAAACACTTCACTTTTCATTGTAAAATGCATTTTTTCTGCTATTTTTTTCTTGGAATGATAATTATTAACTAGATAGAATCCTGAATTATATCCAATCATTCGTGGATAACGTCCATATCCATACAATAATTGATCATGTTTCTCTTCCGTTTTCTTTACATCTAAATAATCCTTTAGCTCTTTATCCCAAAATCTCTTTATTGTATCTTTATCATATATAGAGCACCAGCTTGCATTATAAGCTTCTCCACAGTTTTCTTTAACAGCGAGCTCCGCTAATCCTTCCATTATCATGGAATCTAATAAGGTGTAATCCTCTATTGCTTTTTTTTGATAATGTATGCGGCATACATGGTGATATTCGTGAATAAAAAGGGCTTCTAATTCTTTATCGTCTGTCACTTCTCCAATAAATAAAAAAAGCTGATTAGGAAACGATACTCCAGACTTATTGTCCTCTGCTCTCCAAGACGTCTGAAAAGGAAAAAGATAAACAGGCACATCTGGTCCATTCCATTTTTTCTTATACTTTTTAAAAAACTGATCTATTTTACTCCAAGTTTCTAATTCTTTCATCTTCTCAAACGTTTGTTTAGAACGTCTTGATGGCTTATACATTCCAAATCTCATTAAATACTGATAAATATTTTGAGCTTCCTCTTCATCAAATGAGGTCTTAAAATGTTCGCATATAGAAGATGGATCATAAAAATGATCCTCTAACCATTTATTTGTATCGATTACCCCCACCAATATTTCCCCTTTTAATTCATTTTATCCAGTTCAATTAATCAGTATATGGATGCAAAAAATTTAGGTTCCAAAGGGGGGGCGGATCTTCGTATAAAGCTTCTTTCAATTAAAAGAGGAATATCCCATATTAAATCAGCTCTCAAGATTTATCCACTTTTAAATATGGATTTACATCTATCTACTCCGATTCTTCTTTAGATATCCCTTTATTATTAAATAATGCTCTATTATCTATTTGTATCTTTCATAATTCTGCTTCCACAGCCACAAATAATAGAGTGCTTTAATCGTTTTATTGGCTGTTTACACTCTAAACAAAGGACCATATTTTTTCTTTTATGGTTTTGAACACTGTTCACAGGTCCCATAGAATTGGAGACTATGGGAGCTGATATGGAATTTAGATATGGATTTCGCAAATGCTTCTACCTCCCTTAACGTTGGATACCAAATATCCACTATCTCTCCGCAACCACTACAGACAATATGATAGTGTTCCTCTTTTTTCCATTCATATTTACTTAGTCCTTCACCAAATTGTATTTCTTTTAACAACTCTAATTCCATGAATAAATGGACATTATTATATACAGTTGTAATACTTACTGAAGGCATATTCTCATTTAGGACATGATAAATTTCATCTACTGTCCAGTGTTTATTGTCTTTAGAAAGTATATTAATTAATTCTAGCCTTTGTGGCGTTAAACGAACATTTTTTTCTTTTAACAGGTTTTTAGCCTTTTCTATACTTAGCATAGAATTCTTCCTTTCTACATAATATCTCCTTAAATACTAGTTTCTTTATAAAGAAAGCGTTTTCTTTTAATAGTAATTATTTCCAAATTTTTTACAGTAAATAATAGAATTATAGTTTTAATTATATACACTTTATAATAATAGTCAATATTAATTTAAAATTATTATAATTAAACCTTTGATTTGTTTATTTTGCAATAAAAAAACTGTTAGAATCTGTCTAATTATTATGACAGATTCTAACAGTTTTACGATGGATTATTTCGCGGAAGTTTGCTTTCGCAATTAAACCTAACAGGTTCGTTCCACTTACAGTTTAAATGAATAATCGATTAGCAAAATCAATAAAAATCATTTCAAAATCGGCTAATCATTTATTGATATTTTTTAAACACAATTGTAGCGTTATGGCCGCCGAAGCCTAATGAATTACTCATTGCTACATTTACTTCTTGTTTTCTGTGGGTATTAATTACATAATCTAGATCGCAATCTGGATCTGCTGTTTCGAAATTAATAGTTGGTGGTAGAATACTGTCTCTTATTGCTAGAACGCTAAAAATAGCTTCAATTCCGCCTGCTGCACCTAGTAAGTGACCAGTCATTGATTTTGTTGAGCTCATTGGAACTTTATAAGCATAATCTCCAAATACTTCTTTAACAGCCATTGTTTCAAACTTATCATTATATGCAGTGCTTGTACCGTGTGCATTAATATAAGAAACATCTTCTGGCGCAAGTCCTGCATCATTGATTGCCATTTTCATTGCTCTTGCTCCACCTTCGCCTCCTGGCGCAGGTGAAGTAATATGATACGCATCTCCAGTTGAACCGTATCCAACTATTTCTGCATAGATGTTAGCACCTCTAGCTAATGCATGCTCTAATTCTTCTAGAACAACAATTCCTGCTCCTTCTCCAATAACAAATCCATCTCGATTTGCATCAAATGGTCTACTTGCTGTTTTAGGATCTGGATTAAAGGATAAAGCGGTATTTGCACAGAAGCCAGCTACGGACATTTTTGTAATCGGCGCTTCTGCCCCACCAGTAATCATTGCATCAGCATCTCCACGCTGAATAACTTTAAATGCATCACCGATAGAGTTTGTTCCAGTTGCACATGCAGTAACAGTACAAGAATTTACTCCTCTTGCACCTAATGTAATAGATACTTGTCCTGATGCCATATCTGGAATTAACATCGGTACAAAGAAAGGACTTACTCTTTTATATCCTCTTTTTTGAAACATTTCATATTGATTTTCGAATGTTTCCATTCCGCCAATTCCAGAACCAATCCACACGCCAATACGAGGTGCGTTTTCATCTGTTATTTGTAAATCGGCATCCTTTACAGCCATCATGGAAGCTGCAACTGCATATTGAGTAAAGCGATCCATTTTCCGAGCATCTTTTTTATCCATAAAATCTTCTGGATTAAAGTCCTTTACTTCTGCAGCTACCTTTGCTGGATATTCATCGGCATTAATTCTTGTTAGTGGTCCAATTCCTGAAACACCAGCAACAATATTATCCCAGGTAGTAATCGCATCATTACCAAGTGGTGTTACAGCACCAATACCAGTAACAACTACTCTTCTATTTGTACTCATGTCCTATTCTCCTTTTTTCTATATTTATCATCAAATTAGTTGTATATTCTCACTTTACACTATTGGAGTTTTTTTTATTTCCCCCAACGCATAGCAATTGCTCCCCAAGTCAAGCCTCCACCGAAGCCGACCATTACAAGCACATCATCCTCTTTAATTTTTCCTGCCTCTAATTCTTCCACTAATGAAATAGGAATAGATGCAGCACTTGTATTTCCATATTTATGAACCGTTTTGGATAGTTTTTCTTCTGGTAAATCCAATCTTTGTCTAGATGCTTCCATTATGCGAATGTTTGCTTGGTGTGGGATAAGAAAGTCTACATCTTCCTTAGACAATCCTGCTTTTACCAATACATTTTCACTGCTTTCACCCATTTGACGAACTGCAAATTTAAACACTTCTCTACCATTCATGTAAATATAGTCGTCATCATCTAAATAAAGATGTTTTCCGCCAGAACCATCTGCTCCTAATTCAAAAGAAAGGATTCCTCTTCCTTCTGAAACTTTGCCTAATACTGCAGCTCCAGCTCCATCTCCAAATAGAACAGCTGTATTACGGTCTTCCCAGTTTGTAATTTTGGAAAGCTTCTCTACTCCAACTACTAACACATATTTATAGACACCTGTATCAATAAATTGCTTCGCTGTTACCATACCATACATAAAGCCTGCACATGCAGCACTTAAATCCATTGCAGCGGCTTTTTTTGCACCTAATTTTTCTTGAATCATACAGGCAACAGAAGGGAATGACTGATCGGGAGTAACAGTTGCTACCATAATCATATCAATATCTTCTGGATGAATGCCAGCATCGTCAATTGCTTTCTTTGCTGCAGCTAATGCAATATCAGATGTATCTGTATTGTCATCTGCAATTCTTCGTTCTTCTATCCCTGTTCTTGTTCTAATCCATTCATCATTTGTATCGACCATTTTTTCTAAATCAAGGTTTGTTAAAATTTTTTCTGGAAGTTCACGGCCAATACCAATTATTCCTGTACCCAAAGCTTTCAGCTCCTTTATAGTCACCGGTTATCCGGTATGTCTCTCTTTTTTGACTGTTATATGTTTAAAGGCAACAAACTTTTTGAAACAGTCTTTCTTAATAGTTACGAAAAAAGATTGCAAATTTTACTCGCAGTCAGAATACAATTCGCTATCTTTGGAAAGGTACGATTAGCCTATAGTCATTTTCATTCCTCAGAAGTCTACATGTATTCAGCTTGCCCAGTAATCTAAAGACAAAAGCCAATGTGTTTCTATTAGTTTACCCTAAATTGTCCAATATGGTCTTATAAGAAGGATAAAACTACATTATTACAGTAATATATTATTATCAATTATTATGACTTGGTACTAATTTTATCAAATTCCTCCTCCCTTTTGCAACATATTTTGTTTTCTATTACATTGGTCTAAGCATTTACCAATTTCGATTCATAACCTAATTAAGAGCACCAATAAAAAAGAGTGTTTAATGGAGGAAGAAAAATGGATGACTATAAAAATGAAATCAATAAAGAGAAAGATTCAGATCACATAACAGAGAAGGAACAAACAGAAGTCGATCACTTCTCCATGTTTATGTTTGGTACAAACCATCGTTCCATAAGAAAAGAACAGGTCGAGCATATCCAACTAAATGAAGAAGTGTCCTCAAACAATAGGAAAGTAAAGGGCGATGCTTGGATTCTTGGGAGGGGTAATGATAACGCAACTAAACATATAGAAGAAAAAGAAGAAGAAAATACAAACTTTGAAGCAATTGCAAATTTCCTCAATCAAGTCGACCTTGAGCTACTTATGAAAAATGTAGATTTGTTTATGACATCAGCTAATGATTTAAAACCCATTTTCAAGAAAATAACCCCCTTCATAAAGAAATGGATGGATTAATAGTAACAACCTGATTGTTTATTAATCCATCCCCTTTTTTATATACTATTTAAAGGATTAGATGATTCCACATAATCGTAACCCATTTGCAATACCATCCTCATTATTACTTGTTGTAACATAGGTGGCTGACTTTTTAACAATATCAAATGCGTTTCCCATTGCAACTGGATATTTTACAAGCTCAAACATTTCTAAATCATTTAATCCATCTCCAAATGCATACGTATTTTCAACAGAACAATTTAAATGAGTTAGCAGATACTCTATGCCTGTAGCCTTTGACTTGCCAGCAGGATAGATATCACATCCATAAGGTGAATTTCTTATAAACTGAAAATGTGGAAATTTCTCTTGATAATAAGCTTCTTCACCTGGTTCACAGAATAGTAACATTAAATGAATGGGTTCTTGATTGTACAAGCCATCATTTATAGGAGGATATTTTCCACCTACTCTTTCATAGTTCTTCCTAATTAGAATAGAGCCCTCATTTGTAACACAAATCTTTTCCGCATTATAAAATGCCATTTCATGTCTATTTTTCATTGTATCTAAGTGTAATTCCTTTACCTCTTTTACATCTAATGGATTTTCATAAATTACGGTTCCTTTATACATTACATACTGTCCATTCATAGCAACTACTGAATTGATACCTGTAGCTTCTAATATATATCCTATTTCCATTAGTGTTCTACCTGTTGCTATAATAGGCTCCACACCATTTTCCTTTAACTTTTTTATTGCCTCTACCGAACTCTCTGACACCGTAAGTTCACTAGTTAGAAGCGTTCCGTCTAAATCAAAAAAAACAATCTTATTCGTTTCCATTCTTGTTTCGCTCCAATCCATTTTTACTTAAGAAGGAGATTCCCTGCCTCATTTCCATACGTTTCCTTCCACTGGCTCTGAAAAACTTTAACATCTCTAGCTGTTGCTGGAAAATCAATCAATTTTTCTATTATTTCTGGTGCCACAGTTATTGTATGAGCTCCAGATAAACAAGCTTCATAAACTTGTTGTACATTTTTAAAACTCGCTGCCAACAACTCTGTACTCATTTTATGTATAGTAAATAGAGTTGCTATTTCACTCACTACACGAATTCCATCTCCTGATAAATCATCAATCCTGTTCACATAAGGTGCAACATATTTTGCTCCTGCTTTTGCAGCGATTAATGCTTGAAATGGTGTATAAATGGTTGTGGCTAATGTCGGTACATTTTTAGCAGTCAATGTCTTTATTGCTTTTATTCCTTCTTCTGTCACAGGAATTTTAATAATTGTCTTCCCTGGGATCATTGTCTGGAAATACTCAGCTTCCTTTACAATCTCACTAGCATTATCTGCAATAACTTGGATAAAAAGTTCTTTCTCTTCCCCTATTATTTTTCGAATATCTTGGAGAGCTTGAATGTAATGATTTTTCTCTTTTACAAGAATAGAAGGATTTGTTGTTACACCAGCAATTGGATAGTATTCGTTCATTCTTTCAATTTGGTCAAGATTTGCTGAATCAATATAAAGCCTCACGGAATATTTCCTCCTTAAAAAAATCTAGAAAGTAAAGAATTAAAAATAGGAGATTCCCCTTCATTATCTAATCATGCAAATTATTTTACTTAACTCATTGCAAGGATTAAAAATTCTAGTTGGAAATCTCCTATCCTATCTTCTTACTCTGAAACTATTTTTAATTTAGTACCGATTTCAAAAGCTGGCAGATCTTTCTCTTCCATATAAAGAGTACCAGGAAGTTCAGGATTAGTGGATCCATCAAAGCGTAAAGTGATATGACCCATGGACGTTAAATTTTGTTCTACAATGTCACCGACAGATGTTATTTCAAATGATTCATCATTTATCATTAATTTCTGGCCAGGTTTTATCGTATCCTCAACCCCAACTACTTCAATTTCGTAGCAGAATTCTGCTAATTCTTTCGGTGCTCCTTCTCCAAAAAGAATAATCATCTTTTCTTCTAAAAAGGTTGTGGCTAATGGCCCTATGCTATTGATTGTATTTTCGTAAATTGTTTTCATCTTATTCGGCATATTTATAATGCCATTCGCCTCCATTCACTATTTGATCGCTTACATTTCATTTTTTTAATTACTATATAATCCAAAGCTTGCTAACCAAGCAACAAACACTCGTGGTACACCTATTAAAAACCTCGAATATAATACGGATGGAACTCCAACCTCCACTGTTTCCGCTTCAGCCTCAGCTAGACCTAATCCAACTGGAATAAAATCTGCAGCACACTGTGTATTAATTGCAAACACCGCAGGCAATGCTAAGTTTGGCGGGATATTTCCCTTACCGATTTCAACACCTATTAGTGTCCCGATAATTTGTGCAATTACTGCTCCAGGCCCTAATAAAGGAGAAAGAAATGGTAGGGAACAAATAAATCCAATCAACAATAGACCAATAAGATTTCCCGCAAGCGGTGACATTAATTTAGCAAATAAGTTTCCTACTCCTGATCCCTGAATGATACCAATTAATAAGGATACAAAAGCCATAAATGGGATAATTGTATTGATTAATGTTTGGACAGCTTCACGACCAGCCTGATAAAATGTGCTAATTACTTTTCCTGCGCCAAGTCCTATTTTTGTAAGAAGTCCTTGTTTATGATTTTCCGCCAAAGTTTGCGAGATTTTTTTATCCGAGCTATATTTATACTCTTTCTTAGGTGTGTCCTCTTCCTTTTCTACTGCACTTGCATTTTCCAAAATAGCTGTATTTTCTACAAGTTCAATTTGATTTAGGCCAACTGCAGAGACATAAATATCTTCTGTTATAAATTTTGCCAATGGACCACTTTTGCCTGTAGGCATTATGTTAATCGTTGGAATTCGTTTTTGTGGGTAAATTCCACATCTTAATGTTCCACCACAATCAATGATAGCAATGGCAATCTGCTCATCAGGTACTGATGTTTTAAATCCGTTTACTGGCTCAGCCCCTGTTAATTCTACAATTTTATCTACAATATCCGGCTTTGCTCCTCCACCAGTAATATACACAATTTTATTTTTCTGCTCGGTTGGTGTAACAGTCAGTGGACCACCAAATCCACCATTACCTTTTTTTATTTTTATAGTTCGATAATGTGTCATGTTGGAATCCTCCATCTTAATGATTTAATTTCACTTCGGAACTTAGTTTAATTCCTTGCTGTTTTTCTACCATTTTCGTTGTAAAATCAGTGATCCAGCCTGCGAAGAAATTCATAACCAATCCTACAAGGAAATATCTGACCGCTAGATCTGCCGTGCTAAAGCCTAATTGTTCTATTCCTGCTGCAATTCCTAAGAAAATAAATAGCTCACCTGGGTTAATATGAGGAAATAATCCATTACTTGTGTGACAGAAATAAGAAGCAGATGCATAGTAACTAGGTTTATATTTCTCTGGTAAAAATCTGCCTAATGATAATCCCATTGGATTCCCTAACATGAATGTTCCTAATAATGGCAAAACTAAATATCTTAATAAGGGATTTTTTGAAGATGCCGACGCTAAACGATTGATGCGATTCTCACCTATTAATTGAATGATTGTATTCATTGCTACGAGTAGTAATAACACTACTGGCACAATACCTGTCATCCATGAAATAAATGTCTCTGCTCCAGTATCAAATAAATTTCTAAATCCTTCAGCAAACTTAATGATATAATCCATGAATTCCACCTCTTGTTATTTTTTTAATGAAACGGCATTTTCTGCACGTATCATCATTCTTTTAAAGAAACTATCTTTTTCTGGTACTACTCCACCACTCATAATAATCTTGTAGTTATTTGAGGCATCTAAAATCGCATCCCTTAGTAATTTATTGCAATGCTTTAAATCCTCATCTTTTAAATTTCTAATATTTTTATCAATAAAGCCTGGTAAATCTCGAAACTTAGCCATTACAGTTACCCCTTGCATTTTTTTTGCCGCAAGGATTCTCCCATTATTATTGATTGCAAATAAAACGATTGTTCCTGCTCGAATTCGTCCAGGTTTCTTTCCAATTGCTACTTTTCCAATTCTTCTCAGTTCGGAATAGCCCTTAGTAAAATGTTTAATCTGTAAGAATCCCAACCCCATTTGAATCACAAATGCTCCTGCAATAAAAAGCATGATAATAATTAGTTCCATTCTTTCACTTCCTAACTATCCTTCTCTACTCCATCATCGAGATAAAGACATAGATCTTCATATTTTTTTACGGCAATCAACTTATTCACCAATTTTGTATTAGAAGATAAATTTATAATTTCATCATAAATTTTCACTAATAGACTAGCATCATATTCTGTATTTTCAGGAAGTGCTAATAGAAATACTATCTGTAATGAATGATTATCCTGCCAGACTGTTTCAGGAAAAACCCCTATCGCTAGCTCTATTTTGTCAGACTGATAATTAACGGTATGTGGAAGAGCAATATGTTTGTCAAATATCATGGACCCTTTTTCTTCTCTTATCTGTAATCTTTGCTTGAATCCATCATCGACATAACCATTTAAGACTAATTGATCAACCATCCTATTTAGATTATCTGCATAATTTTTCGTGTGATCCAAAATAAAGAATTTCTGTTTATTCAGTAGTAATTTAATAACGGACTGGGACCCTGTAATACTATTTTCCTTTATTTTAAATTTATCTA
Organism: Niallia sp.; assembly: GCF_031978665.1. Lineage (NCBI taxonomy): Bacteria > Bacillati > Bacillota > Bacilli > Caryophanales > Bacillaceae > Niallia > Niallia sp. The sequence goes on from NZ_DALZDK010000013.1 coordinate 84,470, forward strand.
AGTAAGTGATACGTTCAATTTGTTTTAATACCTTTTTCTCATCAAAAATTTCATTTAGGATAATGAGTGGTGTTTGAATATTGTAAGATAAATTAACAGTTGAGAAGACAATATCATACTTGTTTAATTTATTCATATTGATTTCATTCTCAGAAAATATATCTATTTTAGTATTGGTATTTAAGATTCTTTTCAGCTGCATTGCGACAATTTTCGCCGTTCCTCTACCCGTTCCACATACGATTACAACCTGTTCTAATTTATTTAGGTTGTCCTTATTACTTTCGATAAAAACACCGAAATACAATGCGATATATCCAAGTTCCTCTTCTGAAACCTTCATACCATATTCTTTTAAAATTCTTTCCCCTGCTATCTCTGACATTTGATATGCTAAAGGATATTTTTCTTTGATGTCATCTAACAAGGGATTTTTCAATTGGATATTAAACATTAAACGGTTTATCATGAAAGTAAGATGATATTGTAAATCCTTGTAGAAATCTCCACTTTCTTTTACCGTTTTTAAATTAAACCCTAAATAAATGATGATATTATCTAATAAATTCGTAATTTCCTGTGTGACTGTAATTTCTTCAATGGAATGATTATTCGTCGGTGTCCTTCTCCCTACAATCGGGAGTGCAAGAAAAAGAATTTCATTTCTAGGAATCTCAATAGATAATTTCCTCTCCAGTACCTTTGCTATTTCTAAGGCTATATTGAAATCTGCTGAAAATAATATCTTTTGGTATTTATCATCCATTTCTTTTATTGAATGACCTTTTAATAGGCGATCAAGCATAATAATAATGGACTGAAGTATCCTATCTCTTGTACTTATCTCGAAGTCGTAATAATTGGCAATTTTTATTATTTCATCTTTAATATCTTCATCCATTGGGTCTTCTGTAAACAAAAAATGAAATAAATTATCCAGGATAAAAAAGCGCAAATCTATTTCTCTTCCCTTTAAGTACATTCCTTTGTTTTGTTTTCCCTTAATAGCAAGATTATACGTTTCAAGAGCTACTGATGCTTTTTTTAATTCATTTACTAACGTTGTTCTTCCTACGTTTAACCGAAAGGCCATTTCATCCATTGTGATAATTTCATCATCATTTAATAACATATCGATAACAGCTGCAATCCTTTTTTGAGGAGAATCAACCTTCTGTGAGAGATTATTAAGCTGTTCTATCATCATATTAAGTTTTTGCTGATCACTGATTTTCAGAAAAAACCCTTTCCCTCTTTCATTAACTAATTCTGCTATACCAGCTAACTCATTATTAAATTGATTTATTACTATTCGCACTGTTCTTGTACTTACATCCATTTGCTGTGCAAGATACTCTAAGGAACAATACGTTTTTTTACTTGTAATTTTAATTAATTGCTCTATACGATTACTTGTACGTAAATCAGTCATTCCTATTCCACACCCTTATATCTATGTTGCTCATATATGCACAATGCTTATATTCAATTTTACTAAATATATCATAAAGCGCTGGTGAATAAGCTGATTTATTAATTAATCGTAAGTTTGTTAACCACGTGATTTTCCACCTGATATATTAAAGGTTGTTCCTGTGATATAACTAGCTCTATCCGAAGCAAGATAGGACACTAAATCACCAACCTCTTGTAATGTACCTTCTCGGCCAATTGGAATTGATTTACTATAATCAGTTGATAAACCATCTACTGTAACGCCCCTCGTATATGCTAAAGCTTCATTATAAGCATCCGTGCGTAATCCTGTTTTTTCTAATATTCCTGGAGCAATTGCAACTACACGAATATTATGTGGCCCTAACTCTTTTGCCCAAGCACGAGAAAATGAAATTAGTGCTCCTTTAGTTGCAGAATAGCAGCTCTGACCCGCTGATCCTTCTTGACCTGCTTCAGAAGCAACATTGATAATTACCCCTTTACCTTGCTTCAGCATTTCCTTTGCTGCTGCTTGCGCGCAAAGGTATGGACCTTTTTGATTAACAGCAACCATAAAATCAAAATCTTTTTCACTTAATTCATATTGGGGTTTTTCCCCTTTTACATCGACTAACAATCTTGGTAAATTAACACCAGCATTATTTACTAAGATATCAATCTTTCCAAACTGTTCAACCGTCTTAGTAACCATTTGATTGACGCTTTCTTTATTTGTCACATCACATTTAATAAGATAAGAACCGTCTGACTGTGGTCCCTCTTCTCCGGCTACATCCGAAATAATTACCTTTGCACCATTATTAACTAACTCTTTTGCAATGGAGTAACCAATCCCAGAAGATCCTCCAGTTACAATCGCTACTTTTCCTTCAAGGTCTAGCCAAGTATTATCCATCTATTTTTCCCCCTCATCATTAAGCGTTTTCATTTCTATGTTTTAAGTATAAAACGCATCCTTTATTACATTAATACCTATATTTGCACACAACCGTGCAGAATGTTGTATTAATTAATTTCCCCACCAGCTTTTGAAGCTTTTTTTCATTCGATATATTGATGTAATCTTTAAACTCCTTTTATTCCAAATAAAAAATCATTTTTTCTAAAAAAAGCACCTAGTCTTTCTTTAGAAAAAATGATTTTTAACTTACCTATTTTTTTATGATTGTGTTTCCACTTAGACATTCCATGTCATTCTATGCTGAATAAATGAACTTTGCTTTATTTGCCTTCATCTATTCCTCATTTGGCAACTTGCCTGTCTTTTTATACTGTTCCACATCTTTCTTCAATGCTTTGATAAAATCTTTGTCTACATTTGGACTAAATTTGCCCAAATAGATGGTAGCTTCTTTCATTCCACAGGTGTGATTACCTGATTGAAGTTTTCCTTCATTAAATGCAGTGGCAGTCTGTTCGTAAATCTTAGGGATATCTTGAACTGTACTTGTTAGTACCGTATACTTTCCTATGTTAGATTGATCAGAAATATATCCAATTGCATGGAGCCCTTTTTCTTTAATTCTCTCTACTATTTCCACATTAAAACCATCGCCTACAGGATATACAATGTCCACATTCTGATTGATTTCATCCTCTAACAGGTTCTTCGCCTTTTCTCGGTCATCCCAATCATTTACAAATTTTTTTATGACTTTTGCGTTTTTATTGACATAGTTGACTCCATCTTCAAACCCCTTTACTTCCTCTTGCCATTCAAAAGACCCAATTATGCCAACAGTATTCGATTTTGTCATATGTCCAGCTACCATCCCACCAAAGAAACCCATTGGATAATTTTCAAACTTAATATTAGTTGTATTTTCTTTTGTTGACGGTTCTCTTCCATTTAAACTTACAAAATGAATAGATGGATACTTAGAAGAAAGAATATTAAAATACTGAACAAAATCACTACCATGCCCAAAAATTAAATTAACACCTTTTGCCTCAAATTCTTTTACTGCTCTTTCCGTTACGGTATAGGAATCAATCGACTCTTTATAAAAGACATCGACATCCAATTTTGTATGAATATTTAACAATCCCTTATATCCTTTTGTTCCCCACACTTGATCACTTACTGTTCCGCTTACGAGGAGACCTACTTTTTCAATCTTTCCTTTTTTACTAGTATAGCCATTCAAAAAAAGGAAAAGAAAAAGAACACATACAATGAGAGGAATGATAAGATACATCTTTTCCCTCATTGTTTTTTTCCGTATGTTCATTAATACTCTTTTCATTATTATTACTCCTATAATACTATTAAATTCTATATAATAAATGATGTTTTTTCTGTTTATCAAGGTTCTCTGAAATGCTACATTTATTTATTACCATAACCTCTTCTAATCTTCCGGAGTATTCTACATCTTTTTTAATTGTTTTAGGTATATCCCATTTTAAATGTTCTAAACATCTTTGCCAATGGTTTATTACATTACTTTTTAATAGAATATCATTATTTTGTCCGATGTTTGTCTGTTTTACTACTGCCATTACCGCATCTTCGATAAAAATTGCGTCCATTGGACATTCTCGGAAACTAATGTGAATAGCTTCCTGCTCTTTTCCTTCTATTACCTGTTGAAACAAGAAATCACTTGGCTGCCATGGTCCATATAATGTAGGCATATGTATGATCTGAGTAGTATTATCCAATTCCTCTTTAATGGAATTGAATAGCTCCCTTTCTTTTTCTACAGACATAATATTTACTAAGAAAACAAGCTTTTTATTGATAGGAAACTTACTACGATTAAAAATCTGACTTCTAATCATCCTATACACAGATTGTAGATTTTCCACTGTATAGAGATCATAAAAAAGACAATCAATTTCTGGATCTCGGAGTATAGAATCAACTTGATTCCAGCTTATTTCACTGTAATTAGCATTTCTTCCTATCTCCATTCTTTTATCTTCTATATCATTTACATCCATGTTTGGAAAGGATACACCAATTATCTCCTCTCCTTCATCTAACAGTGCCCCGCATATATGAAACCCGAGAAATTGATATGCACCGAAAACTACTGCTTTCTTCATAAAAATCCTCCCATAAAAAATTACTTAATGTATTCATATGCATCTAAAAAGGTAAATATTTCGTAATGCCTTATGAATACAAGGTAAGTTATTCATACGCAGCGAACTATTTCCGATTAGAAAAGCTAAAGATGCTGTTCCATTAGCATATAGCTACTAGAACAACATCTTTTCTTTCAAAGTTTTTTTTCATACTTTCTAAAAAAAGTAGCAATCTGTTTTGGCATCGCACTTCTTTTTTCTGGTAAAACATATGAGACGAAAATGGGCAGATTTTTTTCTTCCCAAATAACAGAAGCTTTTTTTAATGTATGAGACTGATAATAGGATCTGCCATTTTGCAAAATTTGGATAATTTTTGTTGGTGTGTCGGTCTCCTCTAACTGATACTCCTTTTTATCCTTTAATAAATCCAATAATTCATGTTTATTTGTATTAAAAGCTATACTGATTTCATTCGTTAATTTCTTAATAAAAAACTTATGCTCTTTTTCCCTTTCTAAATGTTCTTTTAAAGATAGAATAGGGTTTAACAAAACAACCGAACGTATATTATCCTTCATTTCCATCATGAAGCGAATAGCTGTCAGTGCTCCCATTCCTTCTGCAATGACATGGATTCGATGATTCAGTATTTCTGTTCGAATAATATGTTCATATAATCTTTTAGCTAATTGTAAAGCTTTTTCACTTCCCCAATTTTTTCCGTATAAATTGGAATAAAAAATGGTATAACCATTATCCAATAATGATTCAATTAAGGTTCGTTTTCCTTCATTTTGATTCCAAAAACTATTTGTATCTGTTACAAAATTCCTTTCGTCTCCTATAATTAAGATACCGAAACCATTAGGTCGATGAGGATAGTGTATCATGTTCCATTCGGTATCTAACTGGAAGTTCCGGTTCTCCATCTCAAAAACTCCTTTTTAGCATTTTCCTTTTAATAATGTATGTCTCTTTTATTAAAATGTAAGGGAGTTTGCCTATATTCTAAGAAGAAATGCGGAGTTACATGACCAAATGGCAATGATTCACCTTATCCTTGCAGCCTGAAAAATAGCTTATTAACATTCGCAGGAATACAATTTTATGAAAAAGTGAAAAATTTAAGAAAGGTATTTCATTCACATT
>NZ_DALZDK010000013.1:90122-95717 GCF_031978665.1 Niallia sp.
ACTATGTGGTAAGATGAATATGATAAGCAAGCTATAAAGAGGTGATTTCGTTTGCGTTACATAATGACAATTTTTTGGACATTTTTACTTTCACAAATGTTAGTTTATGTTGTTGGTTCAATGAATGGGGTTCCTTTTAATTTTTCAATGGGGCTAATTCTAACAGCTGTATTTTCTGTGTTAGTTTTCATTTTATCAGCACTTATTCCAGATGAGCCTACTCATGAAGAAGGTTCTCATTAAAAGCATGAAATAATAAGTAAATGGTGTTTAAATAATATGCACAAATAGTGGAAGAATTCCATTGTTCGTGCATTTTATTTAAACACCTTTTTTTATAAAAGACTGTTGTTTTTCAATAGAAAATCAAGCAGCCTGAATACATTTTTCCTTTGACAGTACCATAATCGTATCCAGACTGCATTTCTAATCGCTTTGATCTTATTTAAAAATCCTCAAACTACTTCTTCCGTTACTCTCCGCTTCTTAATATAATGCGATCCTTTTCTATCTCTACTTGCACATGATCATTTTCCTTTATTTTGCCGCCGATAATTTCCCTAGCTAAAAGGGTTTCGATTGTTTTTTGTAAAAATCTTCTTAATGGTCTTGCACCAAAAATAGGATCGAACCCACTTTTAGCCACAAATTCTTTTGCAGCATCTGTCAATTCAATGGTGATATGTTGTTCCGATAGTCTTCCTTGTAATTGAATAACCAGTTTCGAAACAATCTCTTTAATGTTTGCCAACGATAAAGGCTTGAATAGGATGACTTCATCAATTCTATTTAAGAATTCTGGTCTAAAATGACCTTTTAATTGATTCATGACGCCTTCTCTAATCTCTTCTGGCATCTCCTCTTCCTCGCCACTTTCTAACAATAGATGGGAACCAATATTGGAAGTCATAATAATTACCGTATTTTTAAAATCAACCGTTCTCCCTCTTGAATCTGTAATTCTTCCATCATCAAGAACTTGAAGCAAAATATTAAATACTTCTGGATGAGCTTTCTCCACCTCGTCTAAAAGGACAACAGAGTAAGGCTTTCTTCTAATAGCTTCCGTTAACTGTCCACCCTCTTCATACCCTATATAACCTGGAGGCGCTCCAATTAAACGAGATACAGCATGTTTTTCCATATACTCTGACATATCTATACGGATCATTTGCTCTTCACTATCAAAAAGCGTTGCTGCTAATGCTTTTGCGAGCTCTGTTTTCCCAACTCCGGTTGGGCCTAAAAATAGAAAGGAACCGATTGGTCTGTTTGGATCTTTAATCCCAGCTCTCGCTCTTAAAACAGCGTCACTAACAAGCTGTACTGCCTCTGATTGGCCAACTACTCTTTCTTGAAGGATCGCTTCTAAGCGTAATAGCTTTTCTCGTTCTTTCTCTACTAATTTGGATACAGGGATACCTGTCCATCTAGCAACAATATTAGCGATTTCTTCTTCTGTTACCTCTTCCCTAAGGAGACGATTTTCATTTTTCTGTTTTGCCTTCTCTTCCAATTCTCTGATTTCTTTTTCTAATTTAGGAATACTTCCATGTCGTAATTCAGCTGCTTTGTTTAAATCATAATTATTCTCCGCTTCTTCTAGTTCTCTTTTTTTCCGCTCTAACTGTTCTTTTTTCTCATGCACCAATTGCAAAGCATCTTTTTCCTGTTGCCATTTTGCTTTCAGGCCATTTGCACGCTCTTTTAAATCAGCTAGTTCTTTTGCAATTACGGCTAGTCTTTCTTTACTTTGAGTATCTTCTTCCCCATGTAATGCCGCTTCTTCAATTTCTAATTGCATGATTTTTCTTGTTAGTTCATCAATTTCAATTGGCATGGAATCTATTTCTGTGCGAATCATCGCACATGCCTCATCTATTAAATCAATCGCTTTATCAGGCAAAAAACGTTCCGTTATATAACGATCCGACAAAGTAGCTGCAGCAATGATGGAACGATCTTGAATATTTACGCCATGATGAATTTCAAATCTTTCTTTTAACCCTCTTAAAATCGCAATTGTATCTTCCACTGTTGGCTCAGAAACAAGCACTTGTTGAAAGCGTCGCTCAAGGGCTGGGTCTTTTTCAATATATTGGCGATGCTCATCCAATGTTGTTGCACCAATACAATGGAGCTCCCCTCTTGCCAGCATTGGCTTCAGCATATTACCTGCATCCATCGCACTATCTGTTTTTCCAGCTCCTACAATTGTATGCAATTCATCAATAAATAGGATGATACGCCCATCACTATTCTTTACTTCCTGTAATACTGCTTTTAGTCGTTCCTCAAATTCCCCTCTAAATTTGGCACCTGCTATTAATGCTCCCATATCTAAAGAAAAAATCGTTTTGTCTTTTAAGCCCTCTGGTACATCTTTTCTGACAATTCGTTGGGCCAACCCTTCCACAATAGCTGTTTTCCCTACTCCAGGCTCCCCGATTAAAACCGGATTATTTTTTGTTTTTCTCGATAATATTCGAATTACATTACGGATTTCATTATCTCGGCCAATTACTGGGTCTAGCTTCCCCAATTTTACTTCTTCTACGAGATCTCGACCATATTTACTTAGCACTTCATAAGTCCCTTCTGGATTCTTGCTAGTCACTCTTTGTGTCCCCCTTATCTCCTTTATCACTTTTTTTATTTCAGCATATTCGATACCTTCCTGTTTTAAAATCTTCCCAACAGTTGAAGAATCTACTTTACAAGCAGCAAGGATAAGATGCTCCACTGATAAATACTCATCTTCCCATTCAAGCCTTTCTTCTTCTGCTTTCGCAAAAATTTGCTGTAGAACTGCTGTAATATAAACTGTTCCTTGTTTAGAACCACTTAAGGAAACTTTTGGCTTTTTATTTAATTCTTCCGATAATTCATCGATAATCTTATGTGGATCATTTTGTAATTTGTGCAAGATAGAAGTCAGTAGATTATCCTGTTGATGAAGAATAGCCAAAAATAAGTGAATATCATCTATCTCTTGATGACTTTCCTTCATTGCATGGGCTTGTGCTTCGGTTATTGCTAATTGGACTCGTTCTGTCATCTGCTCTACATTCATTATTACAAGACTCCTTTTGACCTTTTTTGACCTTTGTTTTTATTATAGTATAATTTATCCATATGTAAAGGGATCTCTCTTGTACAAAAGAGTGATATTCAAAATAACGTTATCTCGCGGGGAGATACTTATCATGAAGTTACTCTTTAAGAGAAATCCCTTTTTGAGTATGGCTGTTTTCGTAAAGTTTGTTGCTATGACCCGCAGCCTAAATACACTCCGCTTTCCGTGGGGCTCGCGCTAAAGCCGCGGTCTGCCTTTGGCCTGCAGGGTCTCAGGCTGTCTCGCTAATCCCCGTGGCGTCTACGTGTATTCAGGCTGCTCAGATTTCCTCATTAATTAATTTTTTCTATTGAGAAAGCAACAATCTTTTAGAAAACAGCCTTGAGTATAAATATAAATGGTACTCGAATTATTTAATAATCATTAAAAATCACCTATTAAGGCTTTCTTTGATAGGTCCATAACCGATTGTGGTTAGATGTTTCTGGAAAACGGTCTCCTGCTTTCATTTTCAACTTTTGAGGGTTATTTACGTTACTTCCAGTTTCACCAATTTCGATATATAATCCATTGTTTGGCGCCTTTTGCCCTGGACGAAATTGTCTATTTTGTCCCAAAATAAACTCCTCCTTTAGCTATCCATTACCAATCAAAAGCTAAGTAAACACGAAGTGAAATCGTTAATTACTTAACTGCTTATTATTATTGCCTTTTTTTAATTGAACATTACGGAAAATAATGACTGGAATTGAAGTGGAGTAGTTATAAAATGTTTGTATATACTAAAGTACATAAATGGAATTTCTGGATTTCACACAGAAAAAGACCGTTAACAAATACTTGCATTGTTAACAGTCTGATTATAAGGATTTTTTATTTTAAAATTTCTACTAATAATGCTTTTTGTGCATGCAATCTGTTCCCTGCCTGTTGAAAGACGTATGAATGACTGCCATCTATAATTTCCGCTGTCACTTCTTCTTCTCGATGTGCTGGTAAGCAGTGTAAAAAGATATAATCCTCTTTAGCATGCTTAACTAATTCTGCATTTATTTGAAAGCCTTGGAAATCTTTTAAGCGCTGTTCGTTTTCTTCTTCCTGTCCCATACTGGTCCAAACATCTGAATAAATTGCATCTGCTTGTTGGACAGCTTCCACCGGATCATTTGTAAGGACAATTTTACTTCCGCTTGCCTGTGCAAAAGATTGAGCTAATTCAGCAACCGTCGCATCCACCTCATAATACTGTGGTGTAGCAATCGAAATATCAATCCCTACTTTCGAGCAGGCGACTAACAAGGAGTGTGCAACGTTATTGCCATCGCCAATATAGGCAAGCTTTAGACCTTGTAATGTTCCTTTCACTTCTAATAAAGTAAGTAAATCTGCTAAGGCTTGACATGGATGATATAAATCCGTTAACCCGTTAATAACTGGAATGGTTGCATGTTCTGCTAATTCTTCGACTATTGTGTGAGAAAACGTACGAATCATAATTGCATCCACATATTGGGATAGCACTTTTGCCGTATCAGAAATTGTCTCTCCTCTGCCGATTTGAAGGTCTCGGCTATTTAGATAAAGGGCATGACCTCCTAGCTGATGCATTCCCGCTTCAAAAGATACTCTCGTTCTCGTAGATGATTTTTCAAAAATCATCCCTAATGTTTTCCCTTTCAGAGGAGCAATTACTTCTCCCTTCAAATGTACTTCCTTTAAGGCTTTTGCCTTATCTAGTAATTCAAGAATTGTTTCTTTTGAATAATCAGCTAATGTTAATAAATCTTTTCCCTTTAAATTTAGGTCAGATGCAATCATCATACTGTACTCACTCCTTTTCTTATATCTTCATGCCATTCCTGAATCGAATGAACAGTTAAGTCTTTTCCTTTAAAGGATGAAATAAATGCCTCTAAGCTTTCCTTTTGTGTAAAAGTAATAATTCGATTTCTGGTTGCTATTTCACGAGATTTTTTATCTTCTTCTAAATTCGTTGGATTGTAAAATGCAACAGCACCTTTATCCGCTAATAATGATTCAACTGTATCATTATCAGCAATTTCAACAGAAAGTTGGACTTGTTTAGCCTTTTTACAAATTCCCTCTACACCTTCCGTCGCTTTTATGACAATTTTCATTTCCTGTTTTGGAAGTTTCTTTAAAGTGGAATGAAATACTTTTTTTAACGCCTCTTCCACTGTGCTTGCAAGGGCAATTCCCTCTCCAGTTGAACGCATTTCTGGTCCTAATTTAGAATCTAAGCCTTTTAAAGCATAATTTGAATAAACAGGATATTTGATACAAGTAAATTCAATATCATCAGTAAATTGCTTTTCTTCTTCTGTAAAGGTATATTTCCCAAGCAATATTTTTGTCGCAATTTGTACTAAAGGCACCCCGGTTACTTTACTTACAATTGGTACCGTTCGGCTAGCACGAGGATTAACTTCTAATACATAAACTTCGTCTTTATTAATTATATATTGGATATTCATTAATCCTTTATATCCTGTATGTCT
>NZ_DALZDK010000013.1:95727-105561 GCF_031978665.1 Niallia sp.
GTATGTCTGACAATTTTATTAGCATAGGTAATCATTTTCTCTTTTACGTTTGACGATAAATTTCTAGCAGGTAATAACGATAAACTATCCCCTGAGTGTACACCTGTTTTCTCGATATGCTCCATAATAGTTGGAACACATATATCGATTCCATCAGCTGCTAAGTCCAATTCTGCTTCATAAGCCTCCATAAATTGATCAACAAGAACAGGATATGGCACATCTGTTTGTAAATATAAGCGTAAGGTTTCTTCATCATTTATACGTTCCATCCCTTTACCACCAATTACGTAGGATGGTCGTATCAGAACAGGGAATCCTATTTTCTTAACTGATTCAACGATCTGATCTTCACTTTCCGCTATATCTCCCTGAATATGAGGGATATCTTCTTCCTCTAACAGCTTATAAAATAAATCTCTATCTTCTAAAACATCAATTGTACTACTATTTGTTCCAAGAATATGAACGCCATATGCTTCTAGCTCTTTGGCAACATTAATTGCCGTTTGACCGCCTAATTGGACAATAACATCCTTTATGCCTTCTGATTCAATAACATTCATAATATCTTCCACTACTAATGGTTCAAAATATAGGCGATCTGCAGTGGCAAAATCAGTACTAACGGTTTCAGGATTATTATTAATAATAATCGTTTCGATTCCCTCTTCCTTTAAAGCAAATACTCCATGAACGGAACAATAATCAAACTCTATTCCCTGCCCAATTCTAATTGGACCACTACCGATAACAAGCACTTTTCGCTGATCACTTTTCTTTTGCTCATTTTCTCCATTGAAGCTGGAATAATAATAATTTGTTTTTGCTTCAAACTCAGCAGCACATGTATCTACCATTTTATAAATTGGAAGCACTTCTAATTGCTTGCGCTTTGCTCGAACCTCTTTTTCCAGGCAATTCCACGTACTACCTAAGAAGGCATCACTAAATCCTTTTTCTTTCCACTTCAATAATTCTTCTTTTGTTACTGATTGGAGCGAAGAATCGATTATATCTTTTTCCATATCTATTAGTCTTTTAAAAATATGCAGGAAGAATAAGTCGACTTTGGTTAAATCATGGATTTTAGCAAGGGACTCTGACTTTCTAATGAGTTCGAGAATAACAAAGAATCTTTCATCCGTTTGTTCAAGCATTTTCACATATAATGCTTCAACTGTCATAGCGGATAATCCAGGAAGTGTTAAATCATTCCCTTTTATTTCAAGGGAACGAATTGCTTTTAATAACGCTCGCTCCATATTCCGATCAATCCCCATTACTTCTCCAGTTGCTTTCATTTGTGTGCCAAGTTTTCTTGAAACAGCTGGAAACTTATCAAATGGCCATTTCGGAATCTTCACTACTACATAATCTAATGCAGGTTCAAAACTCGCAAATGTATCACCTGTAACTGGGTTAATCAATTCATTTAACGTATACCCAACGGCCAATTTCGCAGCCATTCTCGCGATCGGATAGCCTGTCGCTTTAGATGCAAGGGCAGAAGATCTGCTTACTCTTGGATTTACTTCAATTAAATAATATTTCTTACTGTTCGGATCTAATGCAAATTGGATATTGCATCCGCCAATTATTCCTAAAGCAGAAATGATTTTAATAGAAGCAGAACGCAGCATTTGATATTCTACATCTGTCAACGTCTGCGATGGAGCAATAACAATGCTGTCTCCAGTGTGGATTCCAACTGGATCGATGTTTTCCATATTGCAAATGGTAATACATGTATTCATGCTATCACGCATTACCTCATATTCTACTTCCTTAAAGCCAGCAATACTTCTTTCCACTAAGCATTGACCAATTGCACTTTCCTTCAAGCCCCCAGCTACAAGACTAATGAATTCTTCCATGCTTCCAGCAATCCCACCACCAGTTCCGCCTAACGTATATGCAGGGCGTACAATGATAGGGAAACCAATTTCGTTTGCAAAGTCTACAGCTTCTTCTACTTTATGAACGATTTTGCTTTCTGGTACTGGCTCATTTAATTGATACATTAATTCTCTAAAAGCTTCTCTATCTTCTCCCTTTTTAATCGATTCGATCGAGCTTCCCAATAATCTCACTTGATACTTTTCTAAGATGCCTTGCTCACTAAGTTGAAACGCTAGATTTAATCCTGTTTGGCCTCCTAATGTAGCAAGAATTCCATCAGGTTTTTCTTTTTGAATAATCATTTCTAACACATCTACTGTTAATGGTTCAAAATAAATCGAGTCCGCAAATGTTTCATCTGTCATGATCGTAGCTGGATTATTATTAACAAGAATGACTTTATATCCTTCTTCCTTCAAAGCCATGCATGCTTGTGTGCCAGCATAATCAAATTCTGCTGCCTGACCAATTACAATTGGCCCTGATCCTATTACAAGTATGGTTTTTATCGTCGTGTCTTTAGGCATATGCAAAAACTCTCCCATTGTTTGCTTTAACATTTTCTATAAATTCATCAAATATATAACAACCTTCAGAAGGTCCCGGATTTGCTTCTGGATGGAACTGTACAGTTTGTAATGGATAAATACTATGAGACAGCCCCTCTACCGATCCATCGTGAAGATTATAAAATCTTGCTTCACAGCCTGTAGCAGAAAGACTTTCCTCTTTCACTACGTAACTATGATTTTGCGAGGACATAATCACCCTCTTTTTCTTGCGATCCATCACTGGATGATTGGCTCCTCTATGTCCAAACGATAGTTTTGTCGTTTCTGCTCCTAGAGCTAATGCTGAAAGCTGATGCCCTAAACAAATACCAAGTGTTGGATAATGCTTAATCAACGCTTTAATAGTTGGCAAAATCCCCATTAATTCCTTTGGATCCCCAGGTCCATTTGATAGAAGAATTCCATCAGGCTGCAAATCTTTAATACTAGTAAATTCTGTATTATACGGAACAACTGTCACTTTACAGTCACGTTCTAATAATGCGGTTAACATACTTTCCTTTTTTCCGAAATCAACAAGAACAATATGATACTCGCCCTGTCCATACGTTTTGAAGCCCATCTCCGAAACTTTTGCTACTTTCACATCTTCCTTTAAAGTAAAGGTATTAGTAGTAATCTCTTTTTCTTCGGTCATCACTGCTGGCATGGAACCCGATTGTCTAATATTTTTTACAATGGATCGAGTATCCACATGTTCTAGCATCGGGATATCCCATTTGTTCAAATAGTCCTGTAATGAATATTCAGCCTGATAATGATAAGCATCCCTATTCGATTCATACACAATAACACCAGCTACATGTGGCTGCTTGCTCTCAAAATCTTCCTTATTGATTCCATAGTTTCCGATCAATGGGTACGTAAAGACGATGATTTGGTCCTTATAAGAAGGATCCGTTAATACTTCCTGATAACCTGTCATTCCAGTAAAAAAAACAATTTCTCCCTTTACCTCTTTGCTATTTCCATTTGTAACAAAATCGCCTTTATATTTCACACCATTGCTTAAGTGAAGATAACCTTCCATTGTGTTTACACCTCGATAATGAATGTATAGTTACTCTTTATTTCTTATAATTATACATCATCATGCAAAAAAATACATATTAGATTGTAATTTTTGCACGAATATTTAAACTTTTCTCTAAAATAGCAATTGCCTTTTCAAAATCTTCTATTGGAGTATTAAGACTTGGTAATAGTCGTATAACCTTTTCTCCAGCATTTAAAACGATTAATCCTTCTTTTCGTAATTCTCCTAAAATTGAAGCTACTGGCATATCCAATTCAATTCCAATCATCAATCCTAATCCACGAATATCCTTTACGATTTGATTTCCTGCAAACTTTTCTTTTAAAAGAGCAAAAATCCATTCACTTTTCTTTTGAACTTCTTCTAAAAAGGATTGCTGAAAAATGATTTCCATTGTTTTCGTTGCAGCAGCCATTGCTAATGGATTGCCGCCAAAAGTTGTTCCATGGCTACCTGGTCCGAAAAATTCCTTTAGCTTTCCATCTGCAACAATAGCACCTGTTGGTATACCATTTGCCATCCCTTTGGCAACACTGATGATATCGGGTTTAATTCCAAAATGCTGAAAAGCAAAAGCTTTGCCTGTTCTGCCAATTCCTGTTTGAATTTCATCGATTATTAGCAAAACACCCTTTTCTTTGCATAGTGCTTCTACTCCTTGTATAAACTCTTTCGAAGCTACAAAAATTCCGCCTTCTCCCTGAACTACCTCAAGCATCACTGCCGCTACATCCTCTGTTAACTGTTGTTCTAATGCAGGTAAATCATTAAATGGAACATATTCAAATTTTGCTAACATCGGACCAAAGCCCTGCTTGATTTTATCCTGACCTGTCGCTGACATTGTTGCAAATGTTCTACCATGAAAGGATTGCTGGAATGTAAGGATTTTTGATTTTCCCGTTGCCTTTCTGGCTAGCTTAATAGCTGCTTCATTTGCTTCTGCACCACTATTTGCAAAGAAAACAAGATCTAACCCAGACGTATGCGCCAACATTTCTGCTGCCTTTTCCTGCAGTTCTATAGGAAAGAGATTTGAAACATGCCAAAACTTATTTAATTGTTGTTCAACTGACTGTTTAACTTCTGGGTGACAATGGCCTAAATTACATACACCTATCCCAGAAGTAAAATCTAGATAAACGCCCCCATCTTTACTATATAAGTAGCTTCCTTTTGCTGATTCCCTCTATTTCCCATTTTGAATAAGTTGGAAATAAATGACTCATTCTACAATCCCTTCTTTCACAACGATTCTAGTCCCAATTATGTCTCGCCCATCAAAAAATTGTTTTTTTCCTGATACGATCATTACGCTATTTAAACCACTTTCTAGTGCAGCTAAAGCAGATGTTACCTTTGGGATCATTCCACCTGTAATCTGGCCATTTTGGATAAAATGATTAATTTCCTCCTGCGCCATTACCAGTTGAAGCTCACCATCTATTAAAATCCCTGAAACATCTGTTACAAAAAGACATTGCTCCGCATTTAAATACTTGGCAACGGCTGATGCTACATAATCGGCATTTATATTTAGTTTCCTTCCGTCCTCTGTAATTCCTATGGGTATTATAACTGGAATCAAGTTCTCTTCTAATAAAGAGGAAATCAACCTTATATTCACTTTCGAAACAGTTCCTACTAAGCCGAGCTTTTCCTCATCAATAATAGTAGCATTTATGCAATTATCATCTGTCCCATTAAGCCCAATACCATTTAAACCGTTTTCCCTTAACAACTGAACTAATTTACGGTTTGTTTTTCCAGACAGGACCATTTCGACAATTTCCAACGCTTCTTTTGTTGTTTTGCGAAGCCCATTATGAAAGGTTGCCTTCACGTGAAAATGATCAAGCATTTCATTAATATCTGGACCGCCTCCATGAACAAAGACTAACTGGTAGCCATTATCTTTTAGCTTTTTTAAACTAGTAAAAAATTCTGTTGTTAGTTGGTCGATTACACTTCCACCACATTTGATAACAATGGTTTTCATCGATTGTCACCTCAGGTTCTGTAGCTCGCATTTATCTTGACATAATCATAAGATAAATCGCAGCCCCATGCTTTTCCTTTGCCGTCACCATTATGCAAATCTACAAATATTTGAATAAAATCCTGACCTAAATAATCGATTGCCGTTTGTTCGGAAAAAGGCTGTGGTTCGCTTTCCTTTAGCATGATAATATTTCCAATTGCGATATCTACACATGCAGGATTAACTGCTGTATTGGTTTGACCGATAGCAGTGATAATTCTTCCCCAGTTTGCATCCGATCCATAAATCGCTGTTTTCACTAAATTAGAACCAACAATTTGCTTGGCAATAACCCGTGCTTCCTCGTCATCTTTACTGCCTGAAACCTTTACCTCTATTAGCTTTGTTGCCCCTTCTCCATCTTTGGCAATCTGCTTTGCAAGACTCTCACATGTCACAGAAAGCAGCTCCAAAAAGATCGGGTAATCAGGATGGTCCTCTGTAAGTTCTTCATTTTCCGCCATCCCATTTGCCATAACTAATACCGTATCATTTGTTGAAGTGTCCCCATCCACTGTAATTTGATTAAAGCTAATAGGAATTACTTTACTTAATGAGCTCTGAAGAACTTCAGATGAAATATTTACATCTGTCGTAATAAATCCAAGCATTGTCGCCATATTTGGATGAATCATTCCAGATCCCTTTGCTGTTCCTCCCATCGTTACCGTTACCCCAGCTATACTAGCTGAATAGCAGCATTTCTTCATTACTGTATCTGTCGTAAGAATTGCCTCCTGAAAGGCTTCAGCACTTTGTGGTTTATCATCAAAAATAAATTGATGAATGCCTTTTTCAATTTTATCCATTTGCAGAAATTCACCAATGACACCAGTAGAAGAAACAGCTACATACTCTTCCTTCATTTGAAGATAATTTGCCATTATCTTTCTCATTTGATAGGCATCCTTTAAACCTTGTTCTCCTGTACATGCATTCGCACAGGCACTATTTACGACAACAGCTTGAATGCATTTTTCCTTTTGGATAGAATCTTGCGTTACTTTCAATGGAGCTGCTTGGAAGTGACTTGTTGTATATACTGCTGCACAATTTGCTGGAACTTCGCTTACAATTGCACCAATATCTTTTTTATTATAGCGAAGTCCTGCATGTACTCCTGCAGCCTTAAAGCCTAATGGAGTAACCACACTTCCTCCCTTTACTTCTTCTATATGAGATAATTGATTATGAATATTATTAATAACCTGCATGTAGGCTCCTCCTTATGGGTAAAGCGGAAGAAACTGTAAACCAGTACTTTCTTCATAGCCATTCATGATATTTGCATTTTGAATGGCCTGACCCGCAGCACCTTTCATTAAATTATCAATTACGGAAACAACCGTTATCCTTCCTGTACGTTCATCCACATTTATTCCAATATCGCAATAATTAGAACCTGCAACTTCTTTTATGGAAGGTTGCGTGTAAAGTGGCCGCACACGTACAAATGGACTATTCTTATACACTTCCATGTATAAATCATGTATTTTTTCTGTTGTCATTCTATTCTTTAATGTAGCGTACATCGTTGCCATAAGTCCCCTGCTTGTCGGCAAAAGATGGGTAGAGAAAGTAATAGGCTTCATGTCGGAATTCCAATCCGTTAGCTGTTGCTCTATTTCTGGAATATGCTGATGTTCATTCACTTTATAAATTTTAAAATTTTCACTCATCTCAGCGTACATATTAGTCCTAGATGGACTCCTTCCCGCTCCAGAAATCCCAGATTTTGCATCGACAATAATACTATCTGGCAAAATAAAATTTTCTTTCACTATTGGGGCTAATCCTAATAGTGTTGCAGTTGGGTAGCATCCGGGATTAGAAATTCTCTTGCTAGAAGCTATATTTTCCTTATTCCATTCTGAAAGACCATATACAAAGCTATGGACAAGCTCTACTGACACAGGCTCTTTCTTATACCATTTTTGATAATCATCTGTATTTCTTAAGCGAAGATCTCCTGATAAATCGACCATCTGTATATCTTTATCTGCAAATTCTTGAACAAGCTTTCCAGATACACCTGTTGGAGTAGCAAAAAAGACGATATCGCATTCTTTTGCTATTTTTTCTGCGTTAATTTGCTCTAGTTTATTTTCAATAATATTAAAAAGGTGGGGATATTCATTCCATACTGGGACTTCATCTCTTGTTGTATGTACAGACTTGATTGTAAAGAATGGATGACTATGCAAAATTCTAATTAATTCCGCACCACCATAACCAGTTGTACCAATAATAGCTGCTTTCATAACTTCCTCCTTTCGTTGAAACAAATGTATATTTACTCATTTAAATTTATATTTATTAATCTAAGATTCTCTTATTATAAAAATTACTGCACATAAAAGCAATACTTTTCATAAAAGTAATAGTTTTCTTACTTTTCAGACAAATTACTAGGTAGAGGATTGGAATAAAGAGGATTTTCAGATGACAATCGTTAGAAGGAGTTTGGATTATCTATATTTATTTTCGTTCATATACCCTTTACTTTGGACAATATATCCTTTATTGCTGTATCATTCTTTCACAAGAAAACCTAAAATCCTCTATCTTCATGGAAAATTTCACACAAGCCATTAAGATAGAGGATTTTATCATTCAACATCAACATCATATGAGGTATTTATCTAGTGGTGTCAGAAATTTTCACAAAAAGCTTATTTATAAATCTTCCACTATTATATAGGCAGCTTTCACTGGACCATGGACACCGACTACTAAATCCATTTCGATATCAGCAGAGTTACTCGGTCCAGTAATATAGTTGATGCAAGACGGCATTACTTCTCCATTTTGTATTTTTTCTCGTAAGATTTTTGCAGCTTGCGTCATCCGTGGAACAATAGAACTTTTTGGAACGATTACAATACTATTTATAGGTAAAAAGCTGACCGTTCTCCCCCGATCCTTTCCGCTATAGACAACAACAGTACCTGATTCTGCTAACGTAATTTCACTTATGGTAATGCCAATATTCGCCTGTTCTGCCTTTGCAATATTCTCTTTCCCTAATGAAGCATCCCACTCAAATACCTCGATATCTTCATGGGGCAGCACTACCTTAAATAGCTCTTCGAGTCCATAGTGTTGATAACGAGTATCCTTCCAAGTAACTATATTCCCGCCACCATAATCTTTGATTAAATGATGCAGTGTATTGGTAAGTTCCTTTTGAGAAGTAATAACTAAATCTGTATGAATAAGCGTACATTGCGACTTTAAAACCTCAACAAGCTCATCCTTTGATGCCTCTTTAAGTACTTCTTCTTGTGGATGATAAGCCCATTTTGGTTTTTCTAGCTTTGTTTTTCTTTCTCTGCCTAATCTAGAAGCAATTGTTTCAAGAAAAGCCTCCCTATTCTGGATAGTTCCTGTCATTATTTCTCCTCTCCTTTCTCTCTATTCTTGAACCAATCACGAAATCTCTCTTTATTTGGGGCAGGAAGATCACGAATATCTGTCCATTCCTTTAGCATTCCAACGCCTTTCGTAATTTTATCTCCTTTAGCTAATGGTTTCGTCACGGCAGGAGCAATTTTAGATCCAATATTATATAGCTTTGGAGAAGATGCGCCGATACCAAAGGCTTTAAATATCATTTTCTCAGAAATTGGAGCTTTCCCTTCCTTTTCCACAATTACTTGTCTATGCTTATGCAATAGTTCATGAAGTGGTATTTTAACTGGACAAGCATCTGTACATGCTGCACAAAGAGTAGATGCATACGGGAGCTCCTTATACTCATCATAACCGCCTAACAATGGAGAAAGAACGGCCCCAATTGGTCCAGAGTAAATCGATCCGTAGGAATGCCCACCAACCTGTCTGTATACAGGACAAACATTTACACATGCTGCACAACGGATACATTGCAATACAGATTGAAATTCTCCGCCAAGAATATCTGAGCGCCCATTATCCACAATAACTAAATGAAAGTCCTCTGGTCCGTCCACATCGCCATCTTCTCTTGGTCCCGTTAACGTCGTTACATAACTGGTTAGTTTTTGACCAACTGCACTTCTTGTTAGCATTCCAACCAATACTTCCATTTCCGAAAAAGTTGGAACAATGCGTTCCATTCCCATTACAACAACTTGTATTTTTGGCAGAGCTGCAACCAAATCAGCATTACCTTCATTCGTTACGAGCGTAATCGAGCCTGTCTCTGCCACAGCAAAATTACAGCCTGTAATCCCCATATCTGCTGTTAGGTACTCATTTCGAAGTACTTGCCTTGCATGCCATGCTAATTCTTCTGGCTTTTC
>NZ_DALZDK010000013.1:105571-116313 GCF_031978665.1 Niallia sp.
AGTTTAATTTTTTGGTAAATACATCTCGAATTTGTTCTTTGTTTTTATGCAATGCTGGAACAACGATATGAGAAGGGGGATCATGATCATCCACCTGCAAAATATATTCTCCCAAATCCGTTTCAATGACTTCACATCCAGCCCCCTCTAACTTTTGATTTAAGGAGATTTCTTCTGTTACCATCGACTTTGCTTTTACTACCTTTTTCACCTTTTTTTCTAATGCTACTTGTTCAATATAATCACTTGCTTCTTCTGCTGTTTTCGCAAAAAAGACGTGACCGCCACGTTTTACTACTTGTTCACTTAGTTCATATAAATAGTAGTCTAGATTTTCTAATACATGCTGACGAATTTCTTCTCCATGAGAGCGCCATTCCTCCCAATTCCCCATCGCTTCTGTCACATTATTTTTTCTTGTTTGAATGGTTTGCTGTGCTTTTGATACGGCCCCCCGCATAAATTCATTTTCCAGTTCTGTTGACACTCTATCCTTAAATTTTTGTGAACTTGTTTTCATCGACATAGCTTTTCATCCCCCTGTTATGCTCGACTATTTAATACCTCTGCTATATGTAGAGCCTTAATTGGTTTGTTCTTTCGCCCCATTCTTCCCCCGATATTCATCAAGCAGCCTGCATCTGCACTAACTAAATATTCAGCA
Organism: Niallia sp.; assembly: GCF_031978665.1. NCBI lineage: Bacteria > Bacillati > Bacillota > Bacilli > Caryophanales > Bacillaceae > Niallia > Niallia sp. The sequence continues at coordinate 106,236 of NZ_DALZDK010000013.1, forward strand.
TTGGTTGATTCAACACAGGATATTTTTTCATCTACCATCTGCTCTGAAATTTGCCCCATTTTCACAGAAAAGGTCCCGCCAAATCCACAGCAATTCTCCTTTAATGGTAATTCGGTATATTCTACCCCTTTTACATTTTTTAGTAGTTTAATAGGAGCATCCTTTACTCCTAGTAATCTCGTCATATGACAGGAAGTATGATATGTAACCTTCCCATGAAAAGTAGCTCCTACATCTTCTATTTTTAAGACATCTACAATAAACTGCGTTAATTCAAATGTTTTAGAGGCTAATTCTTTTGCAATTGGCTCCCATACTGGATCTCCCTTAAAAATATGCTGATATTCATGGAACATATACGCACAGGAACCGGATGGACATACAACATATTCAGCATCCTCGAAAGATCTCATCATTGTTTTCATTACTTCCTTCGTTTCCTTTACATAACCACTATTATAGGATGGCTGTCCGCAGCAAATTTGAGTCATTGGAAACTCTACTTCGCATCCTAATCTCTCTAGTAATTCCACCGTCGCTCTCCCAACATCACTTTGAAACATATCAACAAGACATGTAGCAAATAACGTCACTTTCATTGTAAATCCCCCTCTTTCTTTATTTATGCCTCATTCATTTTTTCCAAAACCAGCATAAAACTTCTAATGAACAGGTCATCTGATGACTTAATCATTCAACTTTTAAGCGGTTTCAATATAATATAAATCTTTTTGAACAAATTCATTATTACAAGCTTTTATAATCTGCTTTTCCTATTATTTTTATAATAGCTTTTCCTCTTTAGCAAAATATTTAATTAAGATTCGTTCTACATTTTCTAAATGATGATGCATAGCGTCAACTGCCTTATCTAACTCTTGATGCAAAATTGCTTGATAAATGAGCAAATGTTCCTCATAAAGCTGAGTCATCGTTGTCTGCTTCGAATATAACCAAATTCGCCTTGTTTCTTTCATGGTTTCTTGCATTAGTTCTGATACATTCATCAATAGATTTACGAGCAATGCATTATTTGTAGCTTTAGCGACAGCAAGATGGAATTCTAAATCGGCAGTTTCTCCCAATTCCTTCCCCCCATTTGTGACTTTCATCTTTTCTAACGCTGCTTTCATTTCGATTAAGTCTTGGGGTGTGCGATTTTCTGCAGCAGATTTGGCAGCTCCAGTTTCAATCATTCTCCTTACTTCAAGCAAGTTCATGACATCCTTCTTGTTCATTAGAATCGCTTGGGGAAAAGAAAACACTACCTCCTCTGGATGGTATGCTTTTACAAATGTTCCTTCCCCTTGCTTCATCTCAATCAATCCCTTTGCCTTTAGAGCCGTTAATGCTTCCCTAATTGCGGAACGACTAACTTGAAAGGTCTCAGCCAATTGCTGAACAGATGATAATTTTTCTCCAGACTTAAATTGTCCCTTTTTAATTGCTTCGTATAGCGCATCTGCTACTTCCTCGTAAATCTTCTTTGGTTTTATTTGCTTAAATTCCATCCATTCACCTCCTTTAAAGGAAAAAAATGCGTTATCTAATTCCCATCGTTATTTCCATGGCCATTCTGACCCTGTTTCATCTTCTAATAAAAGTACTTCAACTTTTTCTCCTTTTTTATAGCCAGTAGTATTACTAGGAAGAATTGTCAATGCATTGGCAAAAGCTAGGCTTGTGACAATATTTGATTTATCCACACCGCTTGGTATTGTATGTAATAATCCGTCTGCTTTCCTGCTAACTGTACTGCGGAAAAAACGTGTAAAAGCATTGCCTGTTAAAAAATCTTCTCCTAATATTGCAGGAGCAGATTGTAAATGTGGTTTGGAAGAAAATAAATAGCTCCTGATGATTGGTTTTGTAAAAATTTCAAAGCCAACATAACAAGCGGATGGATTTCCTGATAACCCATACAATAGTTTTCCCTCTAAATGAGCAACTGTTGTGACACTGCCAGGTCTCATCGCTACTTTATTAAAAAGCACTTCTGCTCCGAGTTCTTTATAAATAGCTGGAAGTAAATCATAATCGCCTACTGAAACCCCACCTGTTGTAATTAAGATATCTACTAATTCAAGCTTTTCTTTCATCGCCTCATAACTTTCCGAAAACATATCTTGTAATTTCCCAAAATAGACAGGAGTTGCTCCCGCTCTTTCTATTTGAGCCATTACCATATAGGCATTGCTGTTTCTTATTTTTCCTTTTTCTAATGGCTCATCCACTTCTAGTAATTCTGTTCCAGTAGCAAAGATTCCGACTATCGGCTTTTTAGCAACAGGAACTTTTGCGTAGCCAAAGGTAGCCAGGAGTGCCATAATTCCTGGATTAATCTTTGTTCCTTTACCCACAAGTGTTTTACCCTTTTTCACATCTTCTCCCTGCAAGGAAAGATTCGTTCCTTTCTTCACTTCATGATCAATTAGTATGTAGGGCTGATTATTTTCATTGCTTTCGATTACTACTTCAAACATTACTACTGCATCACAATCACCAGGAAGCATTGCACCTGTCATAATTCGAACAGCTTCATATTCACCAATTCTTTTTTGACAAACTTGACCTGCCCCTATTTCATCAACGACTGATAGGGAAATTGGATTTTCTTTGCTTGCCCCTTTAACATCAACAGAACGAATCGCAAAACCATCGTATGCAGAACGATCAAAGGAAGGTACATCATGATTCGCCACAATGTCTTCACTTAAAAACCTGCCATTACATTCATAAATGGATACTTCCTCTGTTTTTCCCTCTTTTGCGAATTGCATTACTCTCGTTACAGCTTCCTTTATAGAAATCGGAGTTCTTCTTTCCACCACTTTTATCACCTTTGATAAGTATTTATTAGTGGATTAATAATTAGCCACCAATATAAGACATTTCTATTTTTTTCCGTTGCTTCGCCGTCTCTTCCGTTCTTTCATCTGAATATCGATCCTTACGTTGTTCCCAGATATTTTTTATAAAAGCATGTAAGGCGAAATCATCAGCCCCTTGCCTGATAAAATCACGAATATTATGACCATTTCCATTAAAAAGGCATGTGTATAGATGCCCATTAGCTGATAATCTTGCTCTCGTGCAGCTTGAACAAAAAGATTCTGAAACGGAGGTAATAAAGCCTACTAGCACATTGGAATCCTTATATTGATACTTTTTGGCTACTTCTCCAAAGTAATCAGCCTCGACAGGCTCCAATTCAAAGGAGTCTTGCAATTTCGTATAGATTTCTTTCTTCGTAATGACATCCTTCATTTTCCATCCATTCGTGCTACCAACATCCATATATTCAATAAACCGAAGCTCTAATTCATTCTCTTTACAATAGGTTGCCATCGGTATTATTTCTGAATCATTCATTCCTTTTTTTATGACCATGTTTATTTTAATCCCTAAACCAGCTTTTTTAGCAGCCTCTATCCCTTTTTTAACAGGCGTGACTCCTACATTTCTTCCATTCATAGCCCCAAATAATTCATCATTAATGCTATCCAAACTAATATTTACACGCTGGAGTCCGGCCTTCTTTAAATCATTTGCATATTTAGGAAGAAAAATTCCATTTGTAGTTAAAGCAATATCATGAAGCCCTTCTATTTGGACGAGTCTTTCAATTAGCGCTGGTAAGTCCTTTCGCATCAACGGCTCTCCACCAGTCAATCTAATTTTTTCGACTCCTAATTGAACAAACTGTTTTGCAATTCTTTCTATCTCGTCATAAGTTAATAATTCACTTGGAGGAAGAAAGAGATAATCTGGACCAAAAATTTCTTTGGGCATACAATATTGACACCGTAAATTACAGCGATCAATAACACTAATGCGTAAATCCCTTAGTGGTCGATTTAACTGATCCTTCATATTCAATCTCACTCCCCTTTGCTAACATTCACAAAAGATTCACTTTTATCTTTCTATCATACCATTTTTCGCAATATACAGTATATTAAAAACAAAGAAAAAAAGAAGGTTTCCCTTCTTTTTAGAAATTGCTGCTTATCGAACGCCTAAGGCGATTTTTGCATATCTGGACATTCTATCTTTTGTCCAAGCTGGTGACCAAACAATATTTACTTCTGTTTCTTTTACTTCGGGAATATCGGTTAAAGCAGCTTTTACTTGATCGACAATGACGCCAGCAAGTGGACATCCCATTGCAGTTAGTGTCATTGTCACTTCCAATATCCCATCTTCTTTAAGCTCCAGATCATAAACTAATCCTAAGTTTACAATATCGACACCAAGTTCTGGATCGATAACAAGCTCCAGTGCACCCATAATACTATCTTTTAATTCTTCATTCATCTAAAAGACACCCCTTATATTTATTTATGTTCAAGAATATTTAGTAGCTTCCAAAGCTTAAACTTTATCTTTATATTTACACTATAACAAATAATTATGATGAAAAAAAAGGATTTAAATCACGCTTTTTCAATCCCAGCTGCTAAATGCTTTTCAAACCATTCCACCGTTTTAAGCATAGCGCTTCTGCTTACTTTATGACCTGTATTTTCTTCCGAAAGGTATACTAATCGATCTGGCACTTCTTCATACAAAGGCTTTATATGTTCATAGAACTGATGAGAATAAGCATATGGTACGACTTCATCCTTTTTGCCATGCCAAAACATAAGCGGTCGATGCTGCAATTTTTCAGGTGCCTTGCTTAAATCTAATTCCTCTAATTGCGAAATTAATGCTTCGATTTCGCTATCGCTTAATGGCAGTTCGTAGCCTCTTTTTTTCACCTCAGAAATAGTATAATGAGCAAACTTCTCATAATACGGCATCCCCATTAGACTAACTGCAGTGTTAATCCAAGGATACTTTCTTAATGCACCTAATGTAACAATCCCCCCCATACTTGTTCCAACGATGCCAATATGTTGATCATCGATAAGGTTTTTCTTGCTGAAATAATTTTTAATCTCCTCTATTTCATCAATCGTTTTCATTACGATATTCCAAAAATGCAGGTTTAATTCCATAGCAGATAATCCTTGCTCCCGTTCCCCATGATACAAACAATCAGGGAGAACAACGCGAAATCCTTTCTCTGCCAAGTGATAGGCAAAATGGAGATTATGCTCCTTTGCACTGGTAAAGCCATGTGTAAATTGAATATATGGTCGTTTTTGATCATAGTGGTCTTTTTTTACAATATGCAAAACGGGAATTTCTTCTATATGTAATTTTTCAACCAGAATCATCGCTCGCCCCTCCTTTTTGTTGGAAAGGCTGTTTTCTAAAAAATTGTTGTTTTTTAATATAGGGGAATTTTCTATAAAAGAATTATAAACAGCAAGAATAACCATAAACGCGCCACGGAAATTAGCGAGATGGTAAGACCTCGCAAGTTAAACGTATTCATGCTGCTTATTTATTTCAACAAGCTTTACAAAACAGCCTTTGGAAATAATAAATAATTCATGTAAAATAAACTGTACACAATAGAAAGGGAGTATATCTACTATTTCATTGACTTTACATAACTTATCAAGCTGAAAGTAGAATTAACGAATAAAGTGTAATAATATTCTATATGTATTAGTAAGTGTAACATGAAGTGGGATTTTTTTCGAAAATTACGCCCTTTAAGGGTGGAATGAAAATTACTATACTGACACTAAAGGAGATACTATGACAGACAAACACCTAATTGCATTAGACCTTGACGGAACTTTATTAAAAGATGATAAAACGATTTCTCCCCTAACAAAGAAAGTCATTCAAAAAGCGATGGATAATGGCCATGAAGTGATGATTGCAACAGGTAGACCCTTCCGCGCAAGTGAAGCGATTTATCATGAATTAAACTTACATACTCCTATCGTTAACTTTAATGGCGCTTTTATTCATCATCCAAAGGATACAAATTGGGGCTTTTACCATTCTCCGCTTGATATAAAAACAGCGCGAGACATAGTAGCTGCATGCAATGACTATCCTTTTCACAATATAATAGCGGAAGTGATGGATGATGTTTACTATCATTATCACGATGAAAAATTAATCGATATTTTTTCCTTAGGAAATCCAAAAGTAACAGTCGGAAATCTATTGGAATTTTTAGAAGCGGCACCTACTTCTATCCTAATTCATGCTGAAGAAGAACATGTTCCCGCAATCCGTAAGCATTTATCTGATGTCCATGCAGATTTAATTGATCATCGCCGTTGGGCCGATCCCTTTCATGTCATTGAAATTGTTAGATCTGGAATAAATAAAGCGATTGGTTTGCAGAAAGTTTCTGATTATTTTCAAATCCCTCAAAAAAATATCATTGCATTTGGCGATGAAGATAATGATTTTGAAATGATCGAGTATGCTGGAAAAGGTGTGGCAATGGGAAATGGGATTGATGAGTTAAAAGCTCTTGCCAATGACATTACTTTATCCAATGAAGAGGACGGAATTGCTGTCTATTTAAATGAGGCTTTAAATCTCCGTATTCTATAAAAGCTGGGTATCATTACCGTCTTTAAAGCTTGCATTATGGGTTCATACTATAAGCGAAGCAGTAAGTTACTGTTTCACGGGAAAATGAAATGCTTCTTTGTCTTTCCAATATACTCTAACGCTCGGAGGGATCATCAATGGGAAAACGAAATAAATCGAAACGCTTCGTTCAACAAGGAGTAGACTCCGTATCAAAGCATTCCGAACGTATCCCTTATCATATGACATATGCTGAAGCTGAAAGCTATAAAATGTCAAATGAAAGACAATCTCATGGAGGATTAGAATAAATGGGAAATAGACTTTTTCAAGAAGCTAGACAAGCAGTTGAGGTAGCTAAATATGCTAACGGCAAAGATATGGAAGGCTTAGTTGATAAAGCAAAAAATGCAATTAGCTCTGCATATGCCAATACAACAACAGCCGAACAACATCAATTAGCGGAATTGCAAAAAGAGCTGGATCAAATTCAGACACACTAAACTAAAGAAAAGCTGTCCAAAAAAGGAAATCTTCACAAGCTATAGAAAAAGAAACGCTTGGTAGATTCGCCTTTGGTGGGCAGCTTTTTTTATAATCCTAACCAGCCTGAATACGCCAAGGGGAAATGCGAGAAAGTCAGAGATTAACGGAAAGCGAAAAGTGTTTGCAGGAAAAGGTAATAAAGTCAACAACCTACGACTGAAGTCACGAGGGTTCTCGGCTAAAGCCTAAATCAAATAAAAGAATGTCAAATCAAGAAAAAGTTTCTAACACTACTGGATAAGGTTCTTTTCCCTCTTCAGAAAAATATAAAATAACTGTTCCATTTGTTGGAAGAGCTTTTACATTTACATGAATATGCAACAAAAATTTATTATTGCTTAAGGGTACTTTCTTTTTTGCTATTAATTCATGGTGACCGTCCTCAACTGTGTAATAAACGGCATTTTTCGTTGACACTGTACCTTTAATGACGTAATTTCCGTTAGTACCACTAACAGATAAATCTTGTAGTTTCACTTGTTCTTTATTAGAATTCGCCGATGCAGTTGATATATATGGAATAAATCCACTTATTATAAAACATAAAACAACTGCAATTATTTTCTTCAAAATGAACAACCTCCGTTATGCTTTTCTAAAGAAACCGAGAACCGCTGTCGTCTGCACCACATTGGTAAATGCTTGCGGATCTACTTCCTTAATAACTCGTTCTATATCATATAATTCGTACCGAGTCACAACAATCATTAACATTTCCTTTGGTTCATTGGAAAATGCGCCTCGTGCTGGCAGGATCGTAATGCCCCTAACTAATTTTTCATGAATTGCAACCTTAAGCTCCGCTGTTTTCTTTGTTATAATCATCACGGTTAATTTTTGATGGGCTGTATGTATCATATCGATTACTTTTGTTGCAGCATAAAGATTTACTAATGTATATAAAGCTTTTTCCCAACCGTACATAGCACCAGCCGTTATAATAATGGCACCATTCAAAATAAAGAAATAGGTGCCGACTGGCTTATCTTGCATACGAGAGAGAATCATCGCAATAATATCCATTCCACCAGTGGAGGCCCCCCACTTTAACGTTAATCCAACCCCAATAGCCGCAATGACTCCGCCAAACACAGCATTTAATAAAATATCATGCGAATAGCTCGTAACAGGAATAATTTCCATAAACAAAGACATAAAGACTACACTTAAAAAACTAAAACACGTAAATGATCTTCCTACTTTGATCCAACCAATAATAGCAATCGGAACATTAAGGATAAATAATAATATCCCAGTAGAAAGAGGTGTTACTTTTGATACAAGTTGAGCGACGCCCGCAAAGCCACTTGCATACACATCGGCAGGTATCAGGAAAAAATTCATAGCAATTGCGTTTAATAATGCCCCAAAGATAACTACGACTAATTTTTTTGTTAATAACCAATACATATGTATCCTCCAATACGATATATAGTAATTTTTACTATTTTTGCATTTACTATTCATTGTTTTTTTTTCTAAAATTTTATAAACTACAAATAAGTATGCCTTGTTATCAAAAACAAGGCATTTTCACAGAGACTATCGTTATTTATCATAACCATACTCCAATTACCATATGTTTTTATAAAAAAAAGAAAGAAGTGGAATGAATATGACTTTTAAAATCCTAGCAGATAGTGCGAGTGATTTACCTCTATCTTATTATGAGAAACACGAGGTTACGCTATTACCGCTAAAAGTTAATCTAGACGGAAAGGAATACGAGGATTTAAAAACCATTGAACCACTCACTGTTTATAATGCTATCCGCAGTGGACAAGTTCCAAAAACATCTCAAGTGTCTCCTGCTGTGTTTAAAGATGTTTTTACATCAATGGCTCAAAATAAGGATAAAGCTGTTTATATTGCTTTTTCTTCGCAATTATCCGGAACCTACCAAACAGCAGTAATGATTTTAGAGCAAGTGAAAGAAGAATATCCTGATTTTGAATTCACGATTATTGATAGCAAATGCGCATCATTAGGTGCTGGTTTAGTTGTTCAAGAAGCTGTGAAACTCCGCGATCAAGGTAAAGACATAAGTGAAATTATACCACGACTACAGTTCTTATGCGAGCATATGGAACACTTATTTACAGTGGAGGATCTGGAATATTTAGCAAAAGGCGGACGTGTTTCAAAAGCATCTGCTTTTCTTGGAGGTTTATTAAATATTAAGCCTTTACTACACGTTGAAGATGGAAAGCTAGTGCCTCTTGAAAAAATCCGTGGCAAAAAGAAACTCCTTCGCAGAATGATAGAATTAATAGAAGAACGGGGAGATAAGCTAGATCAACAAGTCATTGCTATTAGTCATGCCGATGATGAAGCAACTGCTTTAGAGGTTAAAGATATGATTGTGGGAAAATTCCAGCCAAAAGATGTGTATATTTCATCAATTGGTGCATCTGTTGGGTCCCATACAGGCGCTGGCACGATCGCCATTTTCTTCTTAAATAAAGTTTCGGAATAACTGCTTTAAAAAGAATAAAGAATACTCCTTTCACTCATACTATCAATGTTCCATTGAACAAAAGTTGACGCTGAAAGGAGTATTTTTTATGCCACATACTTCTGATAATGATAAAAAAGCAAAAGACAACAATGCATTGCGTCATGAAAAGAACATGATGCGTGAAAAAAACCGCAAAAATGGTAAACATCAATATAGTAAAAAAACAGATCATCTATAAGAAATATTGCTGGAGGGGCTGTCAATGGAACTTGGCAGCTCCTTTGGTTTTGTTATTTTTATTGTTGATGTAGGGATTTATGGCTTCTCTATTACCTTTTGTTGTTGCTTTTTGCTGAGAAGGGCGTAGAGAACGCTTCTCTGTTACCTTTCCATGCTGCTTTTTGCTATGAAGGGCGTAGAGAGCCCTTCTCTGTTACCTCTCCAGGCTGCTTTTGGCTATGAAGGGCGTAGAGAGCACTTCTCTGTTACCTTTCCATGCTGCTTTTGGCTCTAAAGGACTTAGAGAACACTTCTCTGTTACCTTTCCATGCTGCTTTTTACTTTAAAGGGCTTAGAGAGCGCTCCTCTGTTACCTTTCCATGCTACTTTTGGCTATGAAGG